>NZCX01000037.1 GCA_002688415.1 Candidatus Pacearchaeota archaeon | reverse complement strand
TCGCTCGCAACGGCCATCTGCTGATGGCCGACTAAAATCGTGGGAATGACGGGGGGTACAAAAACGCAAAACCTGCAAATGGGGAAAATCGTGGAAATAGTGGGGGGTACAAAAACGCAAAACCTGCAAATGGATGAACCAGAAGATCTAGAAACGGAAGAAGAACAAAGAGAAGAGGAGGAAGAGGAAGAAGAAGAATACAAAAGACTAATAAAAGGCTTAAAATAGCTAAAAGGGCTAAAATAGCCTATTCAAGGAGGGAAGGGGAAGAACAATAACAACAACACAACAACACAACAATAACAACAACAACAACAACACAACAACAACAACAACACAACAATAACAACAACAACAACACAACAACACAACAATAACAACAATAACAACTACACAACAATAACAACAATAACAACTACACAACAATAACAACAACACAACAACACAACAATAACAACAATAACAACTACACAACAATAACAACAACACAACAACACAACAATAACAACAACAACAACAACACAACAATAACAACAACAATAACATAAGATAAGGCATAATAATGCCTAAAATAGGCTATAATAGCTCTAAAAAGGCCTAAAATGGCCTAAATTAAGGGGGGGGGAAAGGAGGCGAGGTTTGGTGTGGAGAAAAAGGGGGGGGTGGCCTTGAGACAAGAATTTTATCCACTTCAAAAGGGAAGATAGACACTAATAAAATTTTTCGAGACGAAACGAGGTATTAGAGAGGCAATTCGTAGGAAGCGCAGACACAGGTCAAAATGAAGACTTTTTTTGAAAGAGGGGGTTTCCTATCAGGAAGAGAAAAAGTAACCTTATTTTGGCTTAAAATGGGTATTACAAAAAAAAATTTTTTAAAAGAAAACAGGGTGATTATTTTGGAAGGAAAAGAAAAAAAAATTGAACTGGAATTGATGGATTGGAAGAACGCAGAAGCAGAAGCGGAAAAAGCAATCAGAGAAAATTTGCTGATAATGAATATTAATGAACTTGTCAGGGCAAGAGCAAAATCTGAAATAAGAAAATTAAAGGGCAAAACATCAGAAGAGGAAAGAGAGGAAGAGAAGAAAAGAACAGAGAAAGCAAGGGAAGCAACAGCTTAGAGGAAATAGGGCACTGTTTAGGTAACGAAACAGAGGTTATTTCTCTAGCCACTATATCCTTTAAAACCCTACCTCAATTTAAAAGGCTTTGTTTTGAATGCTGCTGGTGGATGAGCATATGAAATTCGATAAATGGCAGGAAGAAGTTATCAATTATAAGGGAGATGTTACTATAAGGGCTGGAAGGCAGGTAGGGAAAAGCACTGTAGTAGGGTATAGAAGGGCTAAGCTGATGCTGGAGTATCCGAATACTAATTCTTTAATCATAGCACCAGCACAAAGGCAGAGCTCGCAATTGTTTCTGAAGGTCATGTCCTGGCTTCAACTAGAACATGAGAAGGCATTGGAAGCTGCTGGAGGCTATAAAAGCAGGCCTGATATTTCAATGCGTAGGAACATGGAACTTAAAAGGCTTTTTGAGATTCAAAACGGCATTTATGCAGAGAATCCAACTAAAACTATGGTCAAATTGAAGAATGGATCAATTTGCTATTCTCTGCCAGCTGGGAAGACTGGAGTTTATCTGAGAACCTTTGCATTAGATTTTTTGGATATTGATGAAGCTGCTTATGTCCCAGATACTGTTTACACAGCGTTAAAGCCAATGCTGGCAGTGGCAAAGAAAAAAGGGCTAGGTTGGGAAACTCTTTTGAGCACACCATTCGGGAAAGGAGGATTTTTTTATGAATCACACTTTAACCCTGATTATAAGCAATTTCATATTAATTCTGAGAAATGTGAAAGGATACCAAAACTTTTTTTGATTAAGGAAAAAAAGAGATTATCCAGGATTGAATATTCCCAGGAGTATCTTGGGGAATTTATTGATGAATTTCATCAGTTTTTTCCAACATCGTTAATAAAAAAAAGAATGACTTTTATGAGATGGAGCTTTAAAGAAAATTTTAAGAAACACTTGAAATATTTTTTAGGGGTGGATATCGCCAGGTATGGTGAGGACGAAAATGCTTTTGTAATCGCGGAAATGCAGGAGGATAAAAGCCTAAAAATTGTTACTGCTGAAACAACTGAAAGGAGAAGCCTAGCTGATACACATAACAGAATTATTAAAATGAATGAGAATTATAATTTTAACAGGATCTTTATAGACGATGCTGGAATTGGGGCGGGAATAACTGATATACTGATTGATAAGCTAGGGAGAAAGGTTGTAGGGCTTAGCAATGCAAAAAAAACTATAGACAAAGATGGAAGGGCTGGAAAAATCTTCAAAGAAGATTTATACTCCAATGCAGTGGTAATGCTGGAAACTGATGGAAAGCTGGAAATCATAAATAGCTTAAAACTGTTGAGAAGCCTCAAAAGTATGACATTTCAGTACACAACTGAGAAAAATTTGAAGATTTATGGGAAATATTCCCATTTGGCGGAAGCGTTTGTCAGAGCTTGTTGGGCTCCAAAAGCGAAAAGTTTAAAACTATTCCTAGCATAAGAATTTAAAAATGGCATATACAGGAACAATTGTCACAGAACCAGAAATCGCATTAATGGCTGGAGAAAATGTTGATACTACAGGAGATACTGAAGCTAACCATAATCTCCTGGCTGCAATGGCAGAAAGTTACTTATCTGTTAAGTTGAGATTTAATGTTGTTGATAATTATGCTGCAATAGATGCAGATTTCAAAAAAATTCTGGCTGAATGGGCGGCCAGATTTGCAGCAATGAGCTTGATTGCATATAACATGGTAGGGTTCACATCAAGAATTGAAGGAGAAGACATGATTAATATTCATCTGCACAGGATGAGACAGATCGAAATTGTGTTAGACCAGAAGGCTGTAACCTTTATAACACCATAAAAATGGTTCTAAACTTTCCAGGAGATGATGGAGAAGAATACAAAAGCATATTCCCTCATAACAGAAGATATAATGAGGGAATTAACGAGAAAGGAATAAGGGCTGGACAAGCTACAGTGGTTGTTGCATTAGATGGATCAGGTGATGCTGAAACACTTACAGAGGGAGTAAATTTACTCCCTACTAATGGTGGCACAATATTCGTCAAAGAAGGAACATATCCTATGAAAATACTAACAATATCAGGATTTGATAATGTCAGTATTGAAGGGGTGGGGTTTGCAAGCCATCTAAAATTAGAAGATTCACAAAATACAAAGCTGCTTGATATAGAAAATTGTGATAATTTCACAATAAGAAACATCCAGCTGGATGGAAATAAAGCAAATCAATCTTCGGGGAATAGCAATGTTTTAACAATTGACAGCGATGGAGGGACAGCTAAAGATTTTTTTGTAGGCCATTGTTATCTCCATGACGGAAGAGGGGCAGGGATTACAGCAGCAAATACTGCTAATGGAATTATCACCAATTGTTTTTCATACAATAATGCAGGTACAGGAATAGAGGGAGGAGGCAGCGGGAGGATGACTATATCAAACAATGAATCCTATTCAAATACAAGCAGGGGAATTAAACTAGATGTTGATGATAATTGCATAATATCGGGTAATGCATGTTATTCAAATACATCAAACGGAATAGAAACAGGGAACAATGCAGATAAGAATACAATCTCAGATAATCAATGCTTCTCAAATGCTGCAGGGATAGTCATAGGGGCTGATAGAAACATTGTTACAGGGAATACTGCCCTGGGGAACTCTGGAGCACAAATCACAGATAATGGAACAAACACACAAATAGGACATAATATCACAATCTAAAATGAGTCAAAAAATAAGCTCAGCTGATACAACAAATTTCAGCGCAAAAGATTATGCAAATACTGCGGCAGCACAGGATGTAACTATTTATCCGAGCAGCTATTCAGTTACAGCTGCGCAGCAAACAACGCAGAATGAGTATCAAAATACTAATTTCTCGATCCAAAATGGGGCTTATCAAGAGGTGTCTGAACTGGCTGGAATGATTGACAGGAAGGCAATGTTTGTTGTTGGAAAAGGAATAAAGACGAGCATCTTTAGCAATAGGCAGCTTAAATTTATCAAAGGAAATGGCCTTGATTCCTTTAACACTATTATGTATAACAACGTCAGGACATACACAATTGGAGGGGATTCTTTTAACGAGATTGTTAGAAATAAAAGAGGGGCTATAAGAAATCTAAAGCCGCTTAATCCTGCAACTGTTAAGATAATTGCAAATGAGAAAGGGATTATAACAAACTATGAAATATTTCCTATAACTCACACAGGACAAGCTAGTAAACCTACGCAAACATTTGAACCAGAGGATATTTTCCATTTGGCTTATAATAGATTAGCAGACCAAATACATGGACAATCTACTGTGAAAAAGGTTATGCCAATAGTTGAGATGCGAAGGGAGTCTATGCAGGATTTAAGGGTAGTTTTTCATAGGTATGTTAAGCCACTTTGGATTTTTAGCGTTGATACAGACGATACCACAGAAATTACTGCATTCAAGAATAAGGTTGATCAAACAATAGAGAAAGCGGAAAATATGGTTGTGCCAAAGGATACTGTTGATAAAATAGAAAAGGTTTCTATTCCGGAGCATAGCACTCTGGATCCTATGCCCTGGCTGAAATTACTGCAAAAGGAATTTCTTAGAGCTGAAGGTATGCCAGCCCTGGTTATGGGCTCAGCAGCTGGAGCTACAGAAAGCGAGAGCAAGATTTTATATTTAGCATGGCAGCAAGTAGTAGAGTTTAATCAGATGTTTCTGGAGGAGCAGATACAGCAGCAATTAGGGCTGAAGGTAGAGTTTGAATTTCCTGCCAGTATTGCTCCTGAGCTTATTAAGGATGAGAAAAAAGATCCTAACGAAAATACGAGGACAGGAGCAGAGAAATGAAAATAATTATTGTGACAGCAATAATTTCTATTACACTACTAGAAGTGATTGCGATATCAAAAGGATTGAATGGCACATTGCTGGACATAGTGATAGCAACAATTGCAGGCATGGCAGGATTGGCAACACCTACGGAAAAAATCATAAAAAAAATTAAAGAGGTAATGAAAAAATGACTGAAGAAGCAGAAGAAACTCAGGAAGAACCTGATAAAGAAGAAGCTGAGAAGGAAGCAGAAGACAATACAACAAAAGAAAAAGAGGAAGAGGCTGATGCCTCTTCCGATTCTAATCCCCTGGAAGAAGCAAAAGAAACTGTTAAAAAGCTGGAAGATCAAAATAAAATTATGGCTGATAATATTAAGAAAGCTGAAAAAATTTCAGCGGAAATGTTGCTTGGAGGGAGAGCTTCAGCAGGGCAAGAAAAAACAGAAGAAGATAAACAAATCGAGGAAGCAAAAAAGCTGCTAAAAGGTACAGGGTTTGAGGAGCAATTATTTCCAGATGGAAAAAATTGAATTTATCTGCAAGCAGTGCGGGGCTTGCTGCAGATATTTTAAAAAACCCGTAAAGAATAAGGAAGAGCTCATAAAGTTATTTGAGAATCATTTCAGGTTTAAGCTAAAGAGCTATGATATAGAAGTTCTTTTTAAAGGGGAATGCGAGCATTTAGAAGGAAATAAATGTCTAATATATAAAAAGAGGCCAAAGCTTTGTGAAGACTTTTTCTGCGAAAGACATGTCTCTAAAGTTGTTCCTGAAGGACAAATATATGAAAAAAGGTGCAGAGTTTGCCAGAAAATCAGGAAGTTTCAAGCAGGAAAAGAGAGAGATAAACAATATGTCTGCGGTGATTGCTGGATTTGGTAAATAATTTCTTTCCCCCTATCTTGGCAGGGGGGAAAGAAATTATCCAGATAGCACTGAAGGCAGAGCAGGGCTAAAATAAGGGGGTTAGGGGAAAAAGCGAAAATTATTTATAGTAGTTCAAATATAGGAGATTCTATGGCAAACGAAGCGGTTATTATTGAACTTCTAGGGAATAAAGGAGACCCAATTCAGTATAATTGTGCTGATGGGGATGCATTCCCTAAAGGAACTATTCTAAAATTATCAGATAATCGAGAAGCTGATTTGTCTGCATCAGATGGAGACATTTGCGCAGGGATCTGCGCAATGGAAAAGGTTGCTTCAGATGGAAGCACAACTGTATCTGCATACACAAACGGAATTTTCGATCTTACAGAAGCAAATTCAGCAACAATAGCTGTTGGATTACCGGTTACAATAGGTGGAGCAAACCTAATAAAAATTGCAGCAGCTGGAGAAGCTGAAACAGGGGACATATTTGGGCATGCTTTAGCATCATTTGCAAAACAAGGAACCGAATCTGTAAGGGTATTGATATAAGATGGCAGACGCAGTTGAAGAACAGGATTTGAGGGCAGAGGCAGTTAGTAGGATTGTAACTGGTTTTGCTTTGCAAGAGTATAAGATGAAGCAGCTGTGCATGATTCAAAGCAGTAACGCATGGACTGAAACTTATTATACTGAAACAGCAGCAGATTTAACTGCTGGCGGAGAGATTGCTGTTAAAGGTGTGCCAAGATTAGCTAACTTTCCATATGGAGAAGTGACCTGGTCTAAGACTTCTGGAAGAAATATTAAGCACGCAATGGAAGGCATAATATCATGGGAAGATGTTAAAACTAATGCTGTTGATGTTATTGCTAGGACACTTCTAAGGATTGCAAGGGCTGTTGCAAAATCTGTTGATTCTGAGATTGCAACCAATATTTTATCAGAAGCAGGGAATACAACAGCAGCTAATGCTACCTGGAATAATGCAGTCATTGCGGATAGAGACCCTATTCAGGACATGCTGGATGCAAAAGCATTGATTGCAATTGATAATTATAACCCTGACCAGAATGCATTTATTATCATGCATCCAACTAATTATGCAGAATTGTTAGGCAATGCAAATGTAAGAAATGCAGGCCAGTTCTGGACTGATGAGCCAACAAGGAACGGAAGGGTCGGAAGGATAGCAGGCCTTACAGTGATATCAACAAATTCAGTAACGGAAGGAGGAGCGCAGGTCATAATTGCAAAAGAAGCATGCACATGGAAATCTGTTGTAGGATTAACAGTAAATACTATTCCTGATCCTGGTATTAAATGGACAATAAGAGCATATGAAGTTGGACAAATCCAGGTTATAAATCCAAATGCAATATGCTCAATAACAGGGGTTTAAATGGCAACAGGAGACGTAACTATCCTTGGCCCTTATACTTTTGATGCAACAAGCATGACTGCAGCGGATACTGCAATAACAACAGCAAGGGTAGCTAATAATGATAAATGGAATGTTATTTCTTCAGGGACTAACTGGTGGATGATTCATATAGAGGAAGGGTAAAAGAATGTCAAAAGAAAACAGGAGAAGAGTTTATGATAAATTAGTTGAAGAAAAAAGGTTTGACTATATATCAGAACCCTTAATAAAAGAGTTTGGAGATCCAAAAACGCCTGAAGCTCAAGAGGAAAGAAAGGAAAAGGAAAAAGAAGAAGAAGAAAATAAGAAGAAAGAAACTGAAAAAAAAAAAGCTCAGGAAAAAGAAGAAATTCAGAGAAAAATAACAATTGCAAAAGAAGAAACTGCGAAAGCAGTGGCAGAGGGAAAAAAAATAAATGGCTGAAACCAATCAAGAAGTTCTGGACAGTATTGCAATCAAAGATATTCTGGCAGTGAAAAACGGGAAAATTAAAATTGTTGATGCATTAACAGGAAATTCAACACAAAATGTTACGATTTCTAATGTTGCTCCTGCAGAGGTTGGAACAGCAACAATTTCTGCATGGCTGGAAATTGATGTTGCAGGCACAAAATACTATATTCCTTGCTGGACTTAGAAAGGTTTTTATATTTCTTAATTATTAAAGACTCATGGTAGAAGATCATTCGTCTTTTAAGGTTGTGCCATCTGCAACAAATGATGTAGATTTTAATTCTAATAAAATAATTAATGCGGGAGATGTAGGCATAGGGACAGCTGATCCTGATGCACCGCTTCATATTACAGCAACAGGTATAACAGGGAATCAGGATAGGCTTGTGCAGCTTGAGCAGACAACTAGCGATGAAGGCAGCATTATAATACTTGCTGCAAAAGATTCTGGTGGAACTAGTCAGTGGTGGAATATTGGGCCCAGAGAGACTCATAACTTTGGCATAGGATATTCTCATGATCCAGGCAATAATGAGTTTTTTACAATTAAAAACGATGGCAATGTTGGCATCGGGACAACGAGTCCTGATGAATTATTGGATGTTGAAGGTGGTAATATAAGATTGAAAAGTGATAGTGAGGGAAATACAGGATTGCTTAGGATTTATGATTCAACGCCTACTGAAAGCGGTCAGATATATGGAGCATCTGGTGATTTAAGGATATATAGTGGGGCAGATGTTCTTTTTACTCAAGTAGGGAATGTCGGCATCGGCACAACGAGTCCAGCAACATCTGCAAAACTGGAAATATCATCAACAACTGGAGCACTCCTTATGCCAAGAATGACAACAGCACAAAGGAATGCTTTAACGGCAGTAAACGGAATGATTATTTATAATTCAACAACCAATGCATTCAATTTCTATGAAAACGGAAGCTGGGTCTCTGGGTCAGGTCTAGTTTGATTTATAAAGTAAATCACTACTTTTTCTGAGTGAATTAAGAGCTCGGCGGGGAAAAAAAATTTTGATGACACTTATGTTTAGTGAAAACAGGATAATTGATTAAAGGTTTTAAGCTGGTGTGGAGTAGCGAGGAAAAAGTTTATATAAAAAAATAATAATAGTCTATAATTAAGGTCTTTATGAGCCTTTTCAAAAAAAAATTCTAAAAAGAGAATTAAAAAAAATACTTCTCAGCTTCTCGTCGGGTACTTGGTACTGAAAGATGTATCTGGGGCGGCTGCGGCGCCAACTCTGAAGAATAACCAAAGGTCAGGGAATGCCTTGTTTGTTGTAGGGCAGACCGAGTGCAAACAGGGCTCACAAAATGGGAAGCTGTAGGCAATATTATGGAGCGTCAAAAAAAATTCTGGGGCTCCCCCGTTGATTGCGTATAGAAGCGTGGAATCAAGATGTGCTGGTGTTTTTTAAAAAAAAATAGATTTAGCCTATTAGTAACCTTTAAAAAAAAAATATAAAAAATATATAAGCAGAAAAAAGAAAAAAAAGTCTCCAAGAGAAAAAGAGGGGAGAGTGTAAGCGAAATATTTATAAAAAGAAAAGTTACTAATAAAAAAAATGATAAAAAAAAATGAAATTGTCAAGAAAAGCGAAGCGAAAATTATTGTGTTCCTAAAAAATGCTACTGGGCATATGAAAAGAGCAAGCAATATGAGCCGCAAACTAAGCATAGATTATATATATTTAATGAAAATACTCAGGGAAATGTATAATAAAGGATGGATTGCAACATTCAAGCTGAATAATATAACCTACTTTGATACTACCAAAAAGGCTCCAGTAAAAGAAGCAATTATAAGGCTAACAGAGCCACAAACTAGGTTAAAAATAAAATGAGTATTGATAAATTTAAGAGAGTCATCTGGAGACTAAGGGAAATGAAAACAAATTCACTTGGTATTTATACTAATAAACAGATCAGGAGGGCTATAATGGAAGAAATAGGAACTGATGAAAGAACTATTGAGATGACAATAAAAAAACTAATTGAGATGGAAATGTTAAGCAAAGAAGAACTAGGAAACATGAAAATAAAAGAGGGAATTGAGTAAACAACGCGGGGAACACATGGTCACGTAGGAAAGGCAGGCCTTCATAAATTTAACTACGTGATTACTCAGGAAGATAAATTTATGAAAATCAGGGCTGGCTCATTTATTATTTTATTTTATGATCCAGCCCTGAACCGATGCAATAACATCCCTCTGCTGAGTGATGGAATTGCCTCGGTAACTGAGCGCTCAGCAATACCCTCACTCTGCTGAGTTCAAGATGGATAAGGGAATTCCCTAACTAAAGACTAAAGATAAATTGGCAGACGGCTACTTCGTAGCACGTCTGCACTATGAATATGCTCGCTTCGCTCGCAACGGCCATCTGCTGATGGCCGACTAAAATCGTGGGAATGACGGGGGGTACAAAAACGCAAAACCTGCAAATGAATGAAATCGTGGAAATAGTGGGGGGTACAAAAACGCAAAACCTGCAAATGGATGAACCAGAAGATCTAGAAACGGAAGAAGAACAAAGAGAAG
>NZCX01000021.1 GCA_002688415.1 Candidatus Pacearchaeota archaeon | reverse complement strand
TGGTGCATTCTTAGGTTTTTATCAGGCTGCATTTAATTTGATTTCTTCAGCCACCGTGCTGATAGGTTTTGGTGCGGCGGCCGTTTTCCCGATTCGTGTTGGATTGAATGGAAGGAGATTAGAAAGGGGATTTAGAAGGGCGAGAAATATGACCCTCTTAATTTCATTAGCGGCTTTTATTTTTACAATTTTTATTGCAAAATATCTTATTTTGTTTATTTATGGTAACGCCTATAGTACTGCCCACTACTACATGATTCCACTTTCTGTCTTGTTAATTAGCTTTCCTTTAATTTCACTCTATCAAACATACTATATGAGCCAGAAGAAAAGTAAACTTATTTCAATGCTCTTGGTTGGATCTACAGTGTTGAATATTTTATTTAATTTTGTTTTTATTAACCTCGGGCTTACTTTCGGACCAGAACTGGGGGCTTTTGTGGGTTTAGGTTTGCCTGCTGAGGGAATGTTTTGGGGAGTCATGGGGGCTTGTGTTGCAACAATATTAAGTAGATATGTATTTATGATGGGGTTGATTGGAGGTAGGAGATGGAAAAATTAGTTTTTACTAGCAAAAAGCCTATTGTATTTATTGGAAGGAAGAAAGTTTTTAATTTCTTGAACATGGAGAGCCTATGGCAATTCAAAAATAATAAAGCCTATGCCGGCTGGGTTTTAAAAAAAGATAATGTTAATTTTCCTGACGGACGGATGATTGGAAAAAAGTTGGGGATTGAGCAAGTTAGAGGTCCTTTTTTTACAAAGTGTTTTCTTAAACAAGGGAAAGCAATTGGAAAAAAACATTTTTTCATAGGAGGGGTTGTAGTTAAACAAATCATTGAGCATTCTGGCTTGAAGAAAAATGAGATAAGAGTTTATAATCCGCCTTACGTTAAAGGGTCTGAATTTGGAGAAAATGAGATTATAAAGATTGTCGGGATGTTAAAAGATTTTGAAGCTAATTTTGTATGGGTTGGTGTCGGATCGCCAAAGCAGGAGATATTGGGAAATCAACTTCATAGAAGGTATAAAGCAGATTATTTTAATGTTGGTGCGGGATTAGATTTCTTGGTTGGTAACAACAAAGAGGCCCCGGGGATTTGGGGAGATATGGGTTTAGAATGGTTTTATCAGTTATTGGTGCATCCGAGAAGGGCTTGGAAAAAGGTAAGAAGACATTTTATTGCGTTAAGGTGGATTGGGGATTTGAGGGTTGGAAAATGAAGAGGCGCGTCTCTTGTATCATCCCCAATTTTAATGGCGGTGCGAAACTAATTAAATCTATAAAACTTTGTATAAGTTATTGTGATGAGGTAATAGTTATAGATGATTGCAGCAAAGATGATTCTAAGGTTCTCTTGAAAAAAATTAAAAGCAAAAAGTTAATAATTTTAAAGAATGGATCTAATAAGGGAAGCTCTTACTCTCGAAATAGGGGGGCAAGAAAAGCAAAATTCGGAAATTTACTTTTTATAGATAGTGATTGTTATTTGACGAAGGTGAACTTTGAGAAACTAGTTCTGGGAAGGAGAGAGATCATATACCCTAGAATTATAGATAGTACTCGCAAAGATTATAATTCTTACAATGGACAAACATATATTGATAATTCCGTTTGTTTTTTTCTGAAAAAGAAAGATTTTTTTGATGTGGGGGGTTTTGATGAGAAAATTAAAATCTATATGGACGATGTAGAATTTTTTTTTAAGTGCTATAAAGAAGGTCTTACCTCAAGATATGTGGATCGATCTATTGGGAGACATGATGCAGGACAGAAAACTCCCGAATCCATTTCTAAAGGATTCTTCTTAAATCTCAAACATACTGTCTATTTTTGTTTAAAACATAAGAGGGGCCTAAAAAAGGAAATTTTTCCAACATGGTTCACAGTTTTTGCTAATCTTCGAAGATCCTTGCTAAATAAGGATCGGTTTTATGATACGCCCCTTACGGGCTCTAAGCCGAAGACTTTTTGTAAAAGTTTAGTCTCTATTATTGAAGGATTCCGATTGTATTTCTCACCAGAGGCATAATCTTAAAAAGTGTTAATTATTTTAATTTCTATGGGGAAATTACTGGTTACGGGGGGCGCAGGATTTATAGGCAGCAACCTGGTTGATGAATTAATTGCTCAGGGTCATGACGTGGTAGTGGTAGATAACCTTCTTACAGGGAAAAAAGAGAATCTAAATCCTCTTGCCCAATTCTATGAATTAGATATAAGAAATCTAAAAGATCTTGAATTTGTTTTTAGTGAAACTAAACCCGAATTTGTTTTTCATCTTGCAGCAGGTTATCTTGTTCAGTCATTAGAGAACCCACAGCGAGATGCAGAGATTAATATTATTGGAACAATTAATTTAATTGCATTATGCTTGAAACACCAGGTTAAAAAGATCATATACTCTAACTCTGGTGGCGCAAGTTACGGTGAGCCGGAGAAAATCCCAATAACTGAAGATCATCCAATTCACCCTTTAACTCCTTATGGTGCCTCAAAATATGCTGGTGAAATGTATCTTTATATGTACCACAAAACACACGGGCTTGATTATGTTGCACTCAGATATGCTAATATTTATGGGCCCCGGCAAGATCCAAAATTAGAGGGGGGAGTAATTTCTATTTTTATTGACGCTATTTTAAATGATAAACCACTGAAAATCTTTGGCGATGGAAGGCAAACTAGGGACTATTGTTATGTGGGGGATGTGGTTAAGGCAAACATAACTGCAATGTCTAAGTGTGCTCCCGGAGGACATCATGTAGCAACCTCTATTGAAACTTCCGTAGTTAATCTTTTGGATAAAATAAAAAAGATTATGGAAAAAGAGATAAGCCCCGAGTTTAAGCCTCCAAGAGTAGGAGACTGCCAAAGGGCTGTTTTTGATATTTCTAAAATTGAAGAAACCCTCGGGTGGAAACCATCTATTTCCCTTGAGGAAGGTATTCGAAAAACCCTCGAATGGCAAAGAGGCAAATAATATGAAAGCAATAATCCTTTGTGCCGGTAAAGGAGAAAGGCTTAGGCCTCTAACAAACAATCTTCCAAAACCAATGTTAGACTTGGGAGGTACCCCCCTGCTTGAATATAATCTCCAATTATGCAAGAACCATGGCATTAAAGAAATCGCTCTAAATACCTCCTATCTCCCTCAAAAAATAAGACAATATTTTGGTGACGGAGAGAAACTAGGAATTAGCCTAGATTATTCTTTTGAACCTGAATTACTGGGAACCTCCGGCGCCCTAAATAATTTTAAAGAATTTTTTGATGAAGAGGATTTTATAGTAATCTATGGTGATAACCTGACAGATATAAATCTTGGTTCAATGCTAAAGGAACATAGAAAGCAAGACAATATTGCAACAATATTTTTGCAAAAAGAGGAGCTGCCCACAGACAAAACAACTCCCGGCTTTCTTATTGTTGACGAGAATTTAATTATCAAAGAAATTGTAGAAACCCCTACAGAAGAACAATTGGAGAGATATGAAAATATTCCCGAAACCTTGAAGTATAATAATTCTGGAATTTATGTTCTTAATAAACGGATCTTTGATTATATTCCTCCGGGATTTTCTGATTTTGCGAAGGATATTTTTCCCAAAATTCTTGACAAGGAGAAAATTCAGGGATTTTTAACTAAAGGTTTTTATAGGGAACTTGGGGCAATAGAAAGGTATAAATTGACAGATGAACAAATAAAATCTGGAGAAATAAAATTAAACTTAATAAAATGAAAAAAGCATTATTTTTAGATAGGGATGGTACTATAAATGAGACCATCAAGCGTGGGGATCAAGATGATTCTCCTTTTAAAGTTGAAGATCTTAAATTTAAAGAAGGGATTAAAGACCTCGTAATGGCAGCTAAGAAAAAAGATTTTGAAATAATTGTTGTGACCAATCAGCCATCGGTTTTAAAGGGGAATTTTGAATTAAAAGAATATGAAAAAATAACTTCAGAAATTGCAAACTACCTTGAAATACCCAGAGAAAATATCTTTGAATGTTTACACAAGGAAGGGCTTTCCTCTGAATGTGGATGTAGAAAACCAAAAAATGGATTATTTTTAATGGCTAAGGGAATGCATAGCATTGATCTTGGAAAATCCATTATGGTTGGAGATTCTTGGAGGGATATGGTTGCAGCAGATGAAGTGGGGATTTTTAAAAAAATCTTTCTTGTTTGCGAAGAGGATGAGGACCATCATGGAAATGGGTCAAGCATATCAAAGCTAGAAGAAATCCAGCTAAAACCCGATAAAATTGTAAAAACATTGAATGAAGTGACTGCCCTGCTAAATGAAATAGGTAGACTCAGGTATGATAAATTAGAAATGGGCTGTGGGGGAAAACCGAGCGGAGGGTATTTGCATCAAGACGTTACCTTGGTTGAAGGCACCGATCTTGATTATTTATGTAATCCTTGGGAGGTAGATATTTCTGAAAATAAATTATCTGAGGTTTTAGCTCTTGGAGTGATGGAGCACATTAGATATGAAGATTTTAGGAAGACCCTTCGCCATATGTTTAAAATATTAAAGAAAGGTGGTGAATTTTTGTTTGATGTTCCAGATATGAAGGTATGGAGTGAATATCTATATAACTTAACGCATGGTCAATCTGAAAAAAATCCTTTTCCCAATGAACACATTTGGGCGACAATATATGGGTGGCAACGATGGCCTGGAGATGAACATAAATCTGGCTGGACAAAAGAATCTCTGCTAAGGGAAATAAAAGAGGCAGGTTTTTCAGGAATTGTAGAGGGCGTTGAGGTATATACATCCAAGGGAATTAAAAGGGGCAGATTCACAAGGGAAGGGGATGCGCATATTTATATCAAGGCCATAAAATAAAAATTATTATCATCTGAATCCCTTTATAAAGCTTTCGCCAAAAGATATATAAATGAAGGGGGATTATTTCTATTATGATTATCTCCCGAACACCTGTTAGAATCCCTATAGGAGGGGGTGGGACAGACCTGCCATTTTTTTATCCGAAATTTGGAGGAGAATTAGTTACGGCAACCATAGATAAATATATTTATATTACAGTATCGAAAAGAAGCTTTCATAATAATACCAGAGTTGCATATTCTGAAGTAGAAATTGTAGAGAGAAATAAAGATATTAAAAATACTCGTGTCAGGGAAGCTCTTAAGCTCTTAGGGTTGGAAGACCACCTAGAAATAACTATTACCTCTGAAGTTCCTGGAAAATCTGGCCTCGGTGGTTCTTCAGCATTCCTTGTAGGATTACTTAAGGCACTTCATACATATAAAGGAGAAGATATCTCCTCTCAGAGACTAGCAGAAGAGGCTTCATTAATCGAGATTGAAATCCTAAAAGAACCGATAGGCAAGCAAGATCAATATGCTTCTGCTCTTGGAGGGATAAACCATTTAAAAATAAATAAAGAAGGTGGAGTAAGCCATAGCCCAATAAACATCTCATTTGAGACCATAAAAGATCTGGAAATGAACCTTCATATGTTTTTTACAAAGATAACAAGAGATGCTTCAGAAGTTTTAAAGGACCAAACAAAATCTATAAGCGAGGATGCATCTAAATTAGACCATATGAAGCAAATTAAGGAAATTGGTATTGAAATAAAAACTGCATTAGAGAAAGGTAACCCCCAGAAATTCGGAAGATTAATGAATGTTCACTGGGATCTAAAAACAAAAACTTCAAATAAGATTTCAGATAATAGACTTAAGAATTGGTATGACCTCGGTTTGAAAAATGGTGCACTTGGAGGAAAGGTTATGGGGGCCGGGGGGGGAGGATTCTTTTTGTTTTATTGTGACAATAATCCCGCAAAATTTATTAAATCAATGGTAGACAATGGACTAGAATATGTTCCATTTAGATTTGATGGAGATGGAACTAAAATCATGGTGGACCTAAGATGAATAATGAAGAGTACATTCAAGGTTTTCTTGAAGAGACTAAGGATATTTGTGAGAATATAGATCGGGTGGAGATAGATAAATTTACTCAGATTCTTTTTGATACTTGGAAAAGAGGAAAGAAAGTCATTACTATGGGGAATGGTGGGTCGGCATCTACTGCTGCCCACTTTGCAGGAGATCTTGCAAAAACTGTTGCGAATGACAGTTCTATGAAAGAAATTAGCCGATTAAAAGGCTTTAAAGCTATTTGCTTGAATGACAACGCCCCATCCCTTACCGCATGGATCAATGACTCTGGATGGGATAAAGCGTATAGTGGTCTATTAAATACCTTCTTAGATGAAGGGGACACAATTCTCCTAGTTTCAGTACACGGAGGATCTGGATGGTCAGGTAATCTAGTTAGCGCAATGGAGATGGCAAAAAATCGGAATGCTAAAATCTTAGGACTCGCAGGCTTTGATGGTGGAAAGATGAAAGAAATGGCCGATTCTTGTGTTGTGGTCCCAAAAGACTCAACTCCTCAAGTAGAAGGATTTCATTGTGTTATTCAACATCTTATTGTAGATAGACTAAGAGAACTAATACAGGCGGAACTAGAAGAATGAAACTTTTCGCAGATACTGCAGATATGGAAGATATCATATACTCTTTCCAGAGGGGTGTAAATTCGGGAATAACAACTAATCCAAAAATATTAGAATCTACAGGGGACCTTTCAGAAGGTTTAGAAAATGCCTGTAAAAGGATCCTAAGAGAATATCCTGACGCCCCCGTGAGTCTTGAAACTGATCTTGGCGGGATAGAAACTGTAGAAGAACTTTTGTCTACACCATATTTAGAGATTAGGGACCGAATAGTCTCTCAGGGGAGAAGATTGGCTTCTTGGGGCGAGAATGTTTATGTGAAAATTCCATTTTGTGAGGGAGGAATTCAAGCAACAAGAATCCTCTCTGATGAGGGAGTTAAAACAAATGTTACTGCCACAATGGACTCCGCACAAGCGCTAGAGGCCGCAAATGCAGGAGCAACCGTTACGAATATTTTTGTTAATCGAAGACTAGATTATGAAGTTCTAAGACTTGCAGGATATAAGGTGTCAATGGTTTTGTCAGATCCTTCTCAATGGAAGGAGATTGTATCTGAAAACAAAGAAAGATTCAATGGTGAAGCATGGGAAATAGTCCTAAGAGATATGTCCTATGCTGCTAAGCAACTTGATAGGAATGGAACCGACCTAATTGGGGCAAGCATTAGAGATCCAACAGATGTTCATCGGATGGCCAAGGCAGGCCCGCAAATAATTACCATTCCCACACCTATTTTAAGAAAGTTGGGGGATATTAAAGGTCTTCGAGAAACCAAAAGAAGCGTGTCTTATGTGGCACCTGTTGGGGCAGATATTCCAATATATAGAAATCCCATGACCCTTAAGACCATCCTTGATTTTGAAAATGCAGCAAACACTTATAGGACTTAGATCTTAGCTGTTCTGAATAATTCTCTTTGTGCATCACAATACCATAACTTTATAATTCTTCATTACTCAAATCCTTTATGGGTAAAAATCTAGTAATCAGTCTTGCGACAAACTATTCTTACTATCTCCTTGATCCATTTGTAAGATCTCTTGATGATTCCGGTTTTGATGGAGATTTTGTTTTGTTTTATGATAATTTATCCGGAAGGACCCTTAGAAAACTTAGGGAAAGAGGAGTTATTCTAAAAAAGTTTGATTCGGAGGGTTTTAAAAAGAAAGGCCTACATATTATGCACTATAGATTTATGATGTATTACGAATTTTTAAAAAAAAGTTTTAAAAAATATGACAATATTCTAATTGCTGATGTACGGGATGTTTTCTTTCAAAAAGACCCCTTTGTCTACGAGAATTATGGCCCCCTTAATCTTTTTGCAGAGGAGCTAACACTTGAAGAGTGCAGTATAAATTCCCATATTTTTGAATTATCTAGTAGCGCAAAAGAGCTTAAGAAATATTCTAAAGAAAATATACTTTGTGCTGGAACCACCATCGGAACTACGAAAGGAATTATGGATTATCTAAAGAAAATGACACTAAAATTAAACATTAAGGATATTCTCTTTGACCAAGGATACCATAATTACTTATTTTATGCCGGAAAACTGCCTGGGGCTAAAAAGTTTCATAACTTGAAGGGCCCTGTCTTGACCCTTGCAGAAATGGGAAGTAAAAATCTTAAATATAATAATAAGAGGCAGGTGATAAATCTTGATGGGTCTGTGGTTAATATCCTCCACCAATATGATCGTGATCTTGGCCTATTGTATCGGTCAAACAAGTTTGGGTATTTTCTACTATCACTTTCACGCTCACTAAAAATTAAAATAAGAAGGGGCATAAAGATCTCTCTTTTTAGATTACCTCTTTTGGGAAGATATTTTAGAAAGAAATATTATGATCCTACGAGGTTTAAGTAAATGGTCAAGAAGATCTTGTTTTTAGGAACCTTTCCACCACCACATTATGGTGCCTCTATCTTAAATGGGAAAATCTTGGAGATATTGAAAGTGTCTAAAAATATTGTTGTAAAAAGCATAAAACTCAATTACTCTAAAGACATGGCAGATGTTGGAAAAATAAATCTTCATAAGATCGGGGGAATTTTCAAGGTTAGAGCCGAGATCCTAAGATCTATTAAAAGCTTTAAACCCGATCTAATTTACTTTGCCCCCGCAACTGCCGGGAGAGGCCTTAAGAGGGATAATTTCTTTGTTCAAATTATAAAACAGGCAAAGATTCCAATCTTATTTCACGTACACAGCAGAGTAAAACCTAGAAAGCTTGGAGAAAGAAGGCTATTAAAAAAAATGTTTAAGGATGAAAAAGCTATTGTTTTGGGTACCGAACTAATTAAAGACCTTTCATGGATTTTACCTCAGAGAAATATTTTCATCATTCCAAATGCTATCCAAAATATAGTTTCAGAGAATAATTTAAAAAAGGAACTATTAGCTAGAAAAAAAGAGATTAATACTAAGATTTTATTCCTGTCCAATATGGATGAGACAAAGGGATGGTTAAAACTCCTCCAGTCCTGCGATATATTAAACAGAAGGGGCATTAACTTTGAGTGTAGATTTGTAGGGGCATGGCCTTCCCGTGATGAAGAGGAGAGATTCTCAAGGTATGTCTTAAAGAATAGATTATCCTCAAAGATTAAATATCTCGGTAAACAAGTAGGGGTCTCGAAAGAGGCAATTTTTGCCTCTTCAGATATCTTTGTCTTTCCAACAGAATACCCCCTTGAAACTTTTGGACTAGTAATTTTGGAGGCTATGATGCATGGGCTGCCAGTTATTGCTAACGGAATAGCGACAATACCCTCTACAATAATTCATGAAAAAACAGGTTTCGTTTTAAAGAAAAATAGTCCTACCGAACTTGCAGATTACCTCGAAGAACTTATTCATAATCCGCCAAAGGGTCTAAAGATGGGTGCAGAAGGTAGAAAGAGATTTTTAAGGGAATTTGAAATTGAGAGATATGGGGGGAAACTTCTCAATCTTATAAGCAATATTTGACGATGGGGATGAAGAAAATAATCGCAGTAATTGTTACTCGTAATCGAAGACTATTGCTTTCCGAATGTCTTGAATCTCTCTCTAAACAGACAAGAACTCTTGAAAAAATCATTGTTATAGATAATGACTCCACAGATAAAACGAAAACCTTTATGGAAAATCTTGTCAAAGATTCAAATAATCTTGAATACATCCGACTTCCAAAGAATATGGGACCTGCCGGAGGCTTTAATAGGGGCATTAAGGAAGCATACGGGCAAGGGGCAGATTTTGTCTGGATAATGGATGATGACTGTGAGCCCAGCAAGACTTGCTTAAAAGAGTTAATTAATGCAAATGACTTTATTGAGAAAGAAGAGGGAGGTTCAGGATTTGTTGCAAGTTCCGTTTATTCACCAAAGGGGGAGATAATGAATGTGCCTAAAATTTCTAAAAAAATAAATAATGCTAATGAATTTTCATATGCTCAATATCTTGAAAAAGGACTATTGAGAGTAGATAATGCGACTTTTGTTTCAGTTCTTTTCTCAAGAAATTTTATTTCCCAAGAAGGATATCCAATCAAAGAGATGTTTATTTGGGGAGACGATACAGAGTATTCTTATCGTGCAAGCAATAAATATCCTACATTTATGGCAGGAAAGGCAAAGACAACCCATAAAAAATCTTCAGGTAGATTAACCACAATTTTTGAGGAGCAAAATCCAGAAATTATTAAGCTTTATTATAGATATTATCGAAATAATACCTATTCTCTCCTAAAATATGAATCAAAGACCCATAAAATAATCACCCTGATTAATTGGCTAACACTGAAACCCCTTAAAGCCTTAATTTGTGGTAAGGGGGGGCTACAAAAAGCAAGCTCCATTTTTTTTGGCACTTTTGCAGGATTTTTTTTCAAACCGAAAATAGAAATCCCCGAAAATTAAACTAATCCTTACGCTCCAAGAAGAAAAAACCATTACCTTTTGGATATTTTGCCCAATTATCTTTCATCCCCGGGAGCAGATGAGAAAAACGACTGACAGTCCATCCATTCTCCTCGAATTTATTCTCCCACCACTCACGAGATTTTCTCAGATTATGAGTTACATCTAATTCATAGGAAGGTATTACAAATCTCTTTCCGTCTCCTAATGGAATAATCGCAAAAAGCTTTTGAGAGACTCTTCCGCATTCTCTCAGAACCTTCTCCAACGTTAATTCATCTAAATGCTCAAATACATCTTTTGAGATTATAGTTCTAAAATTCTCCACGAAGGGGATTTCCCCATTTGTTATTAGTTTGCAATATGGCGCAACCTCTGCATCTGCCTTGGATAATGCATATTTAGAAATATCACATCCGTAAGCTTTAATGTCTAAAATCCTAAATGCCTTCACCATAAAGCCCTTTGCACAACCATAATCAAGAATTTTATCCCCATCTCTTAAGGAAAGTTCTCTGGCAACCTTATGCGCAAACTTAATGGTCCTTTCGGGCATCCACCTATAATCTTGATAACCAGATTTTCCAGATTGCACTCCAGTCTCAAAGTAATCTGCATTGTAAGATTCTTGATCTACCATATCAGGGAAAATTCTCATGCCTCAATTTATCTTTCTTAAACCCTTCTGGGGGCATTTCCCCCTTTTCTTTCCAAGCACCCAACATATCCACATTCTCGGTAAATACACACCCTTCGCAATCCTCTGATGGACTAAATGAAGATTTTATCTCTCCATCTAAAAAATTTAAAATCTCTTCTGCACCACATATTTTATATTTTTCTGCAAAATGTTCGCTATTTGAATTTAGAACAACACTATCACAGGGATAGACTGTGCCCCCGCCCACCTCGCTTAAATAAGGTCGAAAGAAAGATTGATGACACGTGTCCGAATTTGGAACTCCATGTATCTTAAATTGATGAAAAAAAACAGTATCCCCTAGAGATTCAAGCCTTTGATCAATTTCATCATGAATTCTTAGTAGTTCTCCTTGTGAATGAAGGCAATCTGGCAAAACTCGGATGTAATCTGCATCAAACCTTTTTGCAACACTCTCTACCTCCCTCAATTCTTTTAAACTTTGACCAGTATATACGAAAGAAGCCCCGAGGGTACAACTTTCATCAACCAAATCTCTTGGAAGATTTATCCTATCCTGCCAACCCGGAAACTGATTAATACTGACCCTTGCCCATGAAAACGTTCTCCAGGCTTCAGGGCTTACCCTGTCTATCAGAGTACCATTAGTAATAAGTGCCGTATCCAAGCCCTGGTCTTTGGTCCATAATGCCAAATCATTGAATCTATCGTAGATTGTTGGCTCCCCTCCACCTGTAAAAATTACAGATCTCAGCCCCCTTGATTTTAAATCAGAGATGTATTTTTGCATTACCTGAAACTCAATCTCTGATTGTCGATCTCTTTTTTTTACAGAACAATATGAACATTCGAGGTTACACCTACTTGTTGGAGAAACATGGGTTGCCACCACTGTTCCCCCACCCCCCTGCCGGTAGGAGTTCATTTGTTCTGGATGTCTCCAGAACTTAACCCCTGTAGAGGTATACTGATGCTCTTCTAATGTTTTAGCTCTCCCCATCTATTTTTTAAAATTGTGTTCTTTAAAAGTTTATGGTTCTTCGAATAGTGGCTTTAGTAAAAAATCTGATAATTACATCAACTGAAAGAAATTTAATATCTTCCGCCTTACCCTTCCCTTGTAGAAGAATCTTGCGGCAGAATAAAGATATGATTTTGATTCCATCATAAAATCGGGCTCACCTAGGGGAAACTTTATAGATTTTAGCTCTAAAACTTTATTCTCATCACCCTTTGACATATGAGTTCCATTATTAAAACCAAGGTTTTTTATAAGGTTTGAATCAGGGATTATAGCCAGCCCCGCATTGATTAAACAGTAAAAAGCCCATTGATAATCCCACGTATCGAGTTTTCCATTGTAAAGATTATTCATACCACGAACATTATTGAGATTGTCCAAATAATTTCTTGAGAATTGTCGCATCCAACCCCCATCTCGAAATTGGGGCCATCTCAAGATCTCAACATCATAACCTTTCCATGCCCTTCTCCAACTTGCCCAGCCCCAAACGTTAAAAACCTTTGAGAAAAAATATCCACTCCCCTTTCCCCTTATCCCTTCCACATTGGTTCCACTTATGTGCATAATTCTTTTATCTTCCCTATATCTCTCAAGCATTTCTTGACAAAATCTAAAAAAACTCTGGCTAGGCAAGCAATCATCTTCCAAGATTATCCCCTCGGGAACATTTTCAAAAAACCAATCGAGTGCAGAGCTCACCGCGTATTTACATCCAAGATTCTTATCTCTAAAAAGGGTTTTTACTTCGCACTCCCAAGTTATATTATCTAAAATGTACCTTCTTACGCCATCAGTTTTCTTCTTTTCTTCTTTTGTTCTTGGTCCGTCTGCTGCAATAAAAAGTTGTTTTGGCTTAGCTTTTCTAATTTCTGGGAAAGTCCGTTTTATAGTATCTACCCTATTAAATACTAAATAAAGGATGGGGGTGTTTAATTTAAAATTTTGTTTATTTTTCATTTAAAATTAAATTATAAAATTTAATTAATTCTTTCTTTTTTCCGGTAATTGTTTTGGGAATTTTATTTTCCTTAAACCAAGGTTCTTCCATAATCTTTTTATATTTTTTAGGATCCTTGTCTAGTTCGATTATTTTTTGGACCATCAAGTCATAGGACTTTTCATAGTCTTCATAATTAATAAAAGATTTTGTATTGAAGTATTCTCCCACGTTTGGTGCTCCACGATAGATTGGAATTGAATTTGCAAACATAACATTGGGTAGCTTTTCCGTAATATACCCTTTTGTAAAACTATTTTCAAAACAAATAACAAATTTATAATCTTTAAAAATTTGAGGATTATCTAGAAGTGTTTTTCTTTTTGGATCTGAACAATTGTTTAAAACCTTACCATATGAATCTACCTTCTTATACTTGGACAATTCCTTGAAAAAATGAACTCTTTCCCTTGAAGAATTGCTCGAGACAACAAATGCACAAAACTTCTTATCCTTTATTTCTTTAATGCCTTTTCCCCTCTTATTAGTTAATCTCTTAAGGAGGTGCTCATAATATTGCATAAATAAAGGCATAGTTAGGACACTACTGTTTTGCTCTTTTAAATTATTTGAGAGGATAAAATAGGTATTTTTTAGTTTTCCCAATTTTACTTTTTTTAGAACCTTTAGGTAGCCTTTGAGGAAGGGAGATAGGGGGATCCCAGAAATAATCTTGGGAATGATTTTGTCTAGGAAATCTAGAACCTTATACTTCTTATTCCCTACAACCCTAAATAAAATAGATTCCAATACGCTAAAAAGATTCCTTTTGAAGAAAATATTCTCTCCAGATACAATGATATTTGTCTTGTTATTATCCAAGTAGTCTTTGTGGTGGAATCTTTCTATGGGCCCCATAATAATGTCTGCATTTTCTCGCTTGGTGGTTTTCTTTATGCTAAAATTCTCTAGGAGTACTTTTACTGGGAATAGGAGTTGCATCTCCTTAGAACTTCCATTATTAAAAAAGATTGTTTTTTTATTTTCCATTTTTCTTTAGAAGAAGTTTATAGATTTTTGAGAGATTTTTCTGATAGTTAATCCAGGTAAACTTGGACACCCTCTTTCTTGCAGCATTTCCCATTTTTTCTATCAATTTTTTATCTCCAGAGAGTTTTTGAATCTTTTCTCCGAGATCTTTGGAGTCCCCGGCCTTGACAATAAATCCTTCTTTCCCATTACGTATAACGCTTCCAGTGTTATATGTTGCTATTAACGGGAGCCCTGAGGCCATAGCCTCATAACAAGTTAATGCTGAACCTTCTTCCAAGGAAGGAGAAATAAAAACATCTGAACCTTTCAAAAATTCCTGTGGATTCTTGGTGAATCCGGTAAACTTAATTGATTTATTCTTTCGATACTTATTTACAACTTCCTGGGCGTCAGGCCAAACCCGCCCAACAATAATTAATTCTGCATTCTTTAAGCCAAGACTTTCCCAAGCCTCTAGAAGATACGAAATCCCCTTTCGTAGTTGGATACTACCTACAAAGACAAATTTAACTTTTTTATTTTTCTTCTTCTTAACCTTGGAAAATCTCTCAATATCTACCCCATAAGGTAGCTTGATTAGTTTTTCTTTTTTAAATCCTTGATTGATGAAAGAATCATAAACAAAATCTGAGGGGCACATTATATAATCAAAAGATTCTAAAATCTCTGAATCTCTTTTTGCCTTTTTGAGGTCTATTAAAAATTCTGTTTTGTTATGGTTTTTAAATTCCTTGTTCATAATCTTTGTAATATTCAATGGATGACTATTTGCCCCTTCAAGAATTAAGATTGCTCCGCTTTTTTTTGCCTTTTTTATAGCTTCTGGAGAAATTCCAATCCAGGTATGGTAAATTTTTGGCCTTTTTAGTTTTAATTCGACTATTTTTCCAAAAAGATAGTTTACAAATCTAAACGAGTTTATGTGTAAACCCAAAAACTTTTCTAAAAATCTAAAAGGATATGTTAAATATTCCAACCAAGAATAATTTGTAAGATTTTCTTCATTAAGATCCAAATTAGGATTATAACCTCTGCAAAAAGCTTGATAAGAAAACTTTCCTTTTTCAATTCCTTTTAGAGCATTGTAAGCTGTAGAGCCCATTCCGATAGTCCCTATCTTGGAGGCAACGGTATAGGTTATATCAACCTTTTTATCCATCAATACTATGAGAGGTATGCACTTAAAAAGATTGTGTTCTTTTTAATAAAATAATAAAAAAGACTTTAATACTTAAAGAACTCTAATCCTTGAGACTGTTTGGCCTTTTTATAAAAGACTTGGTATTAACCCCTACAAAATCCTTATTCTTCCCCTTAGTGCACAGAAAATATCCTCCGTAAGACTTTGAGAATTTGAATAAAAAAGGCTTCTTGTTTCCTAAAATATAATCAAGTTCTGAAAGGAACATTAGATATCTTACTCTTAATGGCTTATTCAAATATTTTAAAATTAGAGAAGGCAAAACGAATAATTTTGATAATGAAATTAAACCCCCCCTCGTTACCTCCTCTTGAACTCTAAACCCACAATTTTCAAGAAGCCTTTTTATGGTTCTCTTTGAATGCATTCGAACGTGATAAGAGGGGTTATCGTCGAAATAAGGAACTGTTAATACGAGACATCCGTCATCCTTTAAAATTCTCCTAATCTCTTCCAGCGCCCGGACATCCTCAAAAACATGTTCTATTATCTCCCCCATAACAATCGCATCAAACTCATTATCTTTAAATGGAGTTCTTTTAGATATATCTCCAATTACAAGGTTTGGAACCTTTTGTTTTCCAAGATCAAGATTTATAACTTCTTTACCAAGAGAAGTTAAAAAAAAATTTTCTCTTCCCCAAAGACAGCCAACATTTAACACCTTCTTTTTTTTTCCAACAAGAGTTGCAGTGATATATGCCCCTTCAAAATCCCTTAGCCCAAAAAGCTTTTTCTTTACAGGGGCCGGCAAATTTAGAAGATTCTTTATTACTCCTTTTTTTCGGATTATTTTCATAACCCTTAAATACCTTGATCCTTAATAAAGTTTATGGCAATAAAAGAGATTGGTGTGCATATGCAGTACCCTTGGAAATCGTCAGATAGTGCCTATTATAAAAACCTGATTGATTTTCCCCCAAGAAACGTAACATATATGAATGGAAAAAGAGAAATTGTTACTGAGAAAGAAAAGCTTTGGCAAAATATCCGATTTAAGAGGTTTGCGAGAAATCTTATACGTAGCTTTTATCCTTCCCTACCAAATGCACACCTTACAAAATCTTCGACCAAATTCAATTTGATCCATTGTGCACACTGTCTTAGCTTGAATAAGAAACCTTGGGTTGCAGATATAGAATTTGCGGATCAATTTTGGGCAAGCATAAACAAAAAGTCTTCTCGGAGAAAGATTCTTAGAATCCTAGAATCTTCACACTGTAAAAAAATACTCCCTTGGTCTGAATGGTCTAAAAAAAATATTTTAGAAAGATTTCCAGAGATTCATGAAAAAGTTGAGCTAGTTTATCCTGCAATGCCTATAAGAAAGAAGAAAGAAGAGAAATCCGGCCCATTTAAGATTTTATTTATCGGACGAGATTTTAAAGGAAAGGGAGGCTATGTTGCGCTTAAGGCTATTGAAGACCTTACTAGAAGATTTAAAGATATCCAAGGAATCTTAATTGGAGATATCCCTCCCGGTCTCTTAAAAAAATATAAAAATTCAGAAAGAATAGACTTGCATCAGTTGGTTACGCAGGAAAACTTATTTGAATTATTTTATCCTAGCGCTGATGTCTTTTTATATCCTACTTTCTCAGACACATTAGGTTTTGCGATTCTTGAGGCCCAGTCCTTTGGCTTACCAGTCATAGCCACAAAAACAGCATCGACACATACTGTCAATGAAACCATAGCTAATAATAAAACTGGATTTATTATTGAAGATAAAAACGTAAATCTAGAGAGAAGGGAATTTAGTGAAGCTGCAATAAGAGAGATGATAAAGAAAATTGAATTATTATACCTCAATAAAAAACTCTTAAAAAAAATGTCCAAGGCAGCTCAAAAACAATTTATTGATGGGAAATTTTCTATAAAGAAACGGAATGAAAAGCTTGAAAAGATTTATATTGGCGCATTGGAAGACTAGACTAATTCTTCATCCCCATTATAAGCTTGTAGATTTTTTTTGTTTGTATTCTTCGCTCTTGTTCTTAATGCTAAAACTAGCCAAGAGTTAGGCAACCAGAAACCTAACCCCCTAAATCTTCTTCGAGACATAATGATTTTCGAATCGAATCCCAGCTTTCTTGTTTGATCCAATATTTCATTTTTCTTCCAACGACAGACATGGTGGTGTTCTGGCCCTATTTCTGTATAGGGTATTGAGATGTAGCATACTCCTTCCTCACCTAGGAAGTCATAAACCTGGGCAAGTAAATACAGCGGATTTTTTAGGTGCTCTAAAACCTCTGTGATGAAAATTGTTTTGAATTTTTCTTTTAACTTGGGTAATTCCTTTGTTATATCTGCCGAGATATACTTGAATTTCGGATTTTTATTTTTTGTAAAATCAATTATTGTGGCCTCTTTTATTCCTTGTGACTCTAGAAAAAAACCGCCCCCTCCCCCGATATCTAAAACCGGCTCATTTGTTTTAAAGTTTTTATATTCATATCGCTCCCTTAACTGAGCTATTTGCTCTTTTTTATTAAGATTGTCTCCCCATTTCTTAAATCTCCTCATTCCCACAGTCCGTCAAGACACCCATAACAATTGCCAGCCTCGTTGTGATGGACTAGCCCCTCTAACATCTCTGTCTCTGCAGGGTAACCTGTCTCCCATATTTTAATTGGTCCTTGCAATCCTTGGTAATAAATAAATTCCGAAGTTAATGCTCCCTGTTGCTTTAAAGATTCTACAACCTGGCTGTCCTCTTCGTGCACAAGACTTAAGTCGTTGTAGTTTCCGAAAGCATCATCCAATAAATAAACTTGAGCGAATAGGGAATCCCTTACCTTAGGGGATAGATAAATTGCTGCCCCGAAGGGGTCAATTGAAACTCCCTGAGCCCCTTGATTTACTGAAGGAATAAAATCAATTACAGCATCTAGCCCTGAACCAAAATCAATTAGTCTTTCGTTTAAATAAACATACCTTAGGGGGATATTGTATTGGTTATTGTTATGGAAATACACTGCCTCTGGTTGCTGAATATTTGCATCTGTTCTTTTTAAGATAAAACCAATTATGAACGATTTTGCTGAGGGGTTTCCATACTCATCAAAGGTTGGGCCAGGCAAAAAGATCTCTGTTCCATTGTTATTGTAAATTATATCCTCGTCGACAAAACCATTTAAAGAATAGGGAATCACTAGATGGTCTTTTGTTTCCTGGATTTGTTTAGAATCATAGGATCCAACAGGTAACGAACTAAACCGATCATAATTTAAATCTCCTCCAATCTTTGAATAAGCCCCATATTTTCCGAGGTCGGTTGGATCAATTAATAAATGAGTTGTTTCAAGTGATTTGAACATTGAGTATGCCGTCTCTGGATTTGGAGTGGTTAAGATGTACCTTCCTATTTTATGATTAGAATATTCTCCTTGAAAATGTCCACCATCTGCAATTGTTCTTCTTTCTCCAAGGGATTCAACCCAATAACCGTAATCCCACCAATGACTGAATACTGCATCTTCAGCCGTGTTTTCCCTTACCCACCTCATTGCCTCTTGCCATTGTATGTGTGCTGATGGTGAGGTAAATTGTGCCGAGGAGTCTAAGGAATTGTAATTGTCATAGGTTCCAGTAATGGCAGGAATAAGTGATAATAGTAATATTACTCCCAGGGAGATTCTAAAAGTTAAATCCTTATTCTTTTTTATTAATTCAAATAATTCAACTAGGAGATAGGCTGCGAATAAACAGACGAAAGGAGTTATTAAGAAGAATACTCTCGCTGCTGCCCTTCCAGAAACAATTGTAAAGAACATTAGTGCAAATAATAGTGCGTCCTGCCCAGTCCAAGAAAATTCTTTTTTTGTATAGAGATAGAAGAAATAAATCCAGAAAGTTAATAGCGAGATTATGTAAAATGCCTGACTGATGAAATTATCTCCATTGAATAAACTTGACGCAGAATATTTCGAGAATATTATCCCACAAACCATAAAGAGATATGCTGCGCCAAAGTAAATTGAATGTTTTAAACTTTTTATTTTTCTTGCTAGAAGAATTCCAAATAAGACTACTCCTAAAAAGAATAACCAGAAAATTGTTGGAGTCATCTGGGAAATCCAAGTATTCAGAAATGGTTGTGCATTTTCTGCAACTGTTGCACCAAGTCTTGTTCCCCCTGCAGCACCCCTGAATGGGGCGATTAATGAGTTAACTATCTCTGAGATTAAAGTTATAGGATTTTTTCCAATTATTGGGAGGGCAAAAAATCCTAGAATTCCTGTGGCGATTAAAGAATATAAGGTTCTAAACTTTTCTTTTATCTTTTTAAAATTTAAGTTTATTAGAAGAGCATCAATAAGAATAAAACCGAAGATTGCAAGAGAGATTATCGCTTGAGATTGAAGGAATGAATTAAAGGTTTTTATTATTCCCTGTCCAAGCAATCCTCCAAATAGCCCTGTAGAAACTATCCAAAATACGTAAAATGGAATAATTTTTGTAGAAAAACCTTCTGTCTTCTTTATATTAAATAAATAAACTAAAAAAAGACTTAGGGGAATTATGATGAAGAGGAATTTTGCCACCCCTGCCCACGAGGCGATTGTTAATGCCGTAGTAAATCCGACTGCCAGCCCCCACAGGGCTGTTTTGTAATGTTTAGATTTTTTATGGTCTAGGTAATACAGGGCGATGGAATAAATAAGAAGTGTAAGAAAAAACGCAACCATTCCGATAGATTCATGGTCTGCAAACCCAGCCATTGTACGATAGAGGTATGCTGGATTAAATGCAAGAAAGGTGGATGCAATTACTGCTAGAGACTTTTTCTTTGTTATGATACAAACAAGTGCAAAAAATAATGCAAGTCCAAAGATATAATAGATTACTGGGGAGATTACGTGGTAAAACTCAAGAGTTCCGGGGAAAATTGGTGAAAATGCTTTATAAATTGCAAGATTCACATTCGGCATGATCTCGGAAAGCCATTGCGTTTCACTTCCCGGAAAATATCTCATGGCGTCTGTCTCTGGTATTGGTCCAGGCTCAGCTAGTGTTTGTGTAACTCTCAGAAAATAAAATGGATCCAAAGCTAAGGGGATATACTCTCCGGTTGTTGAATCTTTTAGATTATCTAAATTTGATAATCTGATATTTGCACTCAGAGAGATTACAATTAAAAGTAGAATTATGGTTAAGGCCCATTGGAACTTTGGATTAGAGACAAAAAGTTTTATATCTTTAAAATCATCTTTTTTCATAGTTAACCTTAATGAATTTAGTTTAAAAAGTTATCTTCTCTCGCCAATCAGCCTTAGTAAACTTAAGAAAAGGTTAATGAAATCCAAATATAGTGAAAGTGCACCAATAATTGTCCAACGTGCTATTTTCTCCTTATCTTTTATGCTTTTGAAGATTTTTATGAGCTTCTGGTTATCGTACGCCGTTAATCCTGCAAAGAGAATTACTCCGATGATTGCCAGCCAGAAATCGAATGCTGCGCTTCTTAAAAACATGTTTATCAGGAGGGCGATTATAAGTCCGATTAAAACCCCGAAGAGAATTTTACCCCAGCCACTTAAGTCTCTTTTAGTTGTTGCTCCGTAAACAGCCATTGCAAAAAACATTGCGGCAGCGATTATGAACACGAAAAAGATTGATTGAATTTGATAGATGAACAAAATTGCTGAGAGTGTTAAACCATTTAAGGCAGAGTAAAGAAAGAAGAGTCCCGTCGCTGTTTTTGAAGATACAGATTTTATAATTCCCGAGATCATTACAACTAGCCCAAGTTCGAAGATAATTAAAATCCAAAAAGTAATCATGTTGCCAAAAATGAACTGTTGGAGTTGTGGAGAGATATAGACGAAGAAAGCGAATAATGCAGAGAGTAAAAGCCCGATTCCCATCCAAAGATAAACTTTTGTTAAATACTTATTCACTTCTTGTTGCATTTTAAACTAGACCTCCTCGAAGCATAAGATAAATTATCGCCAGGAGGATAAAAACTAATTGCATAATATAAATTAAGAAAACAACTCTTACTTCTGTTGCATTTCTTTTGATTTTTTTCAAAAACCATATTGAGAAGTGTGTTAGACCGTAGATTTTTTTGTAAGGCATTTCAAGGTGATTATCTTTATCTGGTTTTCCGAAGGAATGTTTTCTGCCTTTTCCCCTTAAGACCTTTAGGATTGCTTCTATTGCAAATGGAATAAAGACTATTATTGCTATTCGTTCAAAGTTTCCTAAAATGGCCATTGAAATAAATAGTGCACCGATAGCATAAGTCATTACATCTCCTGAGAAGACTTTTGCAGGAAACCAGTTAAAGAAGAGGAAAACTATCAGGGAAGCCACCATACAAAGTCCGATTACGGCCAGCCAGGGAGACCCTGTGACATATGCTACGAAACTTGCGAAAGATAGAATCATTATTCCAAGTCCTGTCTCAAGCCCATTGAATCCTGCTAGAAAATTATATGTTGTCGCAACAAATGCAACGGCCAATGGAACGACTATAAGTGGAAAATAAATTCCGAGATTTATCCCTCCGAAGAATGGAAGTGAGACTGTTGAATTACCTGCATTTATTACTGCAAGAGGAATTGAGGCCAGAATTGCCAAAAGTATCCTTGAGCGCTTTGTTAATCCCCCGTGTTTCCACCCCAGTAAATCGTCTGTTAAACCTATTAAGGCATAGAATAATACTACGGCTAAAACTGCTAAGATCTTTGTTTGATGAATTGAAGGTGCGTAAATAAAAGTCTTTAGACCCAGATAAATTAATGTAGATATTGCAAATGCAAATACCACTATTATTCCCCCGCTAGCCGAGACATTTTTTGGATGTCCGAATTTGTTCATATCTCTCCATGTTAAATCAATTTTTCTTGTTTTTGAAATCCAACGTGGTAAAAATAAGAGGGTTGAAACTAAACTTACCAAGATTGCTATTAAGAGGAGATAGTCCATGAGTTATATGGGATTTGGAAGGTTAAAAAGTTTATGGATTGCAACTGAAGAAACTAGTTATGCCGGGTGTTAAATAAACTTCCATTAGGCCAGAGATTATGAGAACTATGATCGCAATTATGAATAACATTAGGGCATCTTGTAATATTCCCCAGAGTCTTTCGTCATGCAGGTCCTTTCGAATAATTGCCACGGAAATTATTCCTCCAGCAAGTGCGGCGATGAAATATGCTGCGATTTCGGGAATTCCATGAATTAAATAACGAATGTAAGCGCAAGGTAAATTCCAAAGTCCTTGTTTTGCGAAGATTCCGATGGCTGCCGCTATGACGGACGCGTTCCATACCAAGATGAATATCGCCCCTGCTCCAAAAATCAGCGAGAATAAAAGTGTGAAGATCATCACTTGGAGATTGTTTACTAGAATTTTCATAAAGTAAGTTGTGTTTGTTGCCGCCCCGCTGATAAGCCCATATTGATTCAGGCAGTAGTCATAGTTTTGAGGACTATTTATCATACAGTAGGTTTTAATTTGAAAATTGAAGTTTGCAGGGGCGGAGTCTCCTAGCACAATATATCCTATTGAAAAAGCTACAACAAATCCTAGGAAAAGCCAGATTAATGCAGAGATTGCTTTTGAATGTTCTTTGATTAGTTTTCCAGAATCTGTAATCTCAACGTCTTTTCCTTCTTCGAGTTTTATCAGAAAATAAACAAAGGGAAGACAGAACATCACTGTAAAAAGCACTAGAAGTAATCCGGAGCCTTCTTTTAATACATCATCCATCCGAAAAACAAAATTTACTAACAGCAGGGAAATTGTTGCATAGATTAAACCTATGAAGAACATTTCCCATGGTTTTCGCTCTGCCCTTTTGGGCTTGATAATCATTTCAAACATTTCTCACCTCAAGCATATTAATCCTTGGCTATGGTTGTTTTTAAGGGTTTTGGGAAATAACAACTTTTTTATATGGCCTTCTACCCTATAGTCTATGGCTAAGAGAGGCGATAGTTTTGATGGTATAGTCGAAGATATAAAATCTATAAAGATTCAGGGAGCGACAAATGTTGCTCTTGCCGGGGTTGAAGCATACATTAAATGCCCTACAAAGAAATGTGCAAAGAAAATTTTATCTGCTAGGCCCACCGAACCATTGCTTCAGAATTTTATTCGTCTACTGAAGAAATCAAAGGATGTTGCAAAAACAGCAAGCCAACTGAAAAAGAATACCCTTTCTTCTCGTAAGAAAATGGCGCGGGAAGGTGCCAAATTAATCGAGAATAAAATGAATATTTTTACTCACTGTCATTCATCTAGTGTTATTGAGATCTTAAAAGAGGCGAAGAAGCAGAAAAAGAAATTTCATGTTTATACGATTGAGGTTGAGCCTTTGCTTCAGGGAAGGATGACTGCTAAAGAGCTTGCTAGGTCTCGGATAAAAACAACCATCGGCCCCGACCTATCGGCTGAACAACTTTTGAAGAATTGTGATTTGTTCTTATTCGGAGTTGATGCCTTTACTAAGAACAAGATAATAAACAAGATTGGAACTGCAACCCTCTGCAGGCTTGCTAAGCTACATGGCGTTAGAAGATATTGTTGTGGTACTGCAATGAAATATACTGACAAAGTTAGAGTTGAGAATAGGTCCGGGAGAGAAGTTTGGAAAGACAATAAAAAAGAGATAGAAGTGGTTTATCCTGCCTTTGATAAGACCCCTATAAAATTAGTTAATGGTATTGTAAGTGAATTCGGTGTTCTTGGGCCAAAGGAGTTTATTAGAAGAGCTAAAGCCGCTAGGCCATCTTGAACATTTTTCTATAGAGTGTGCTTGCGACCATGCTGGCAAGAATGTACCAAAGAATCCACCAATTCCCGTATAATGGTATGTAGATTGTTCTTAGCCATCTAAAGATTAATAGGAATGGTATCATTGTTATTACCAGTTGTTTCATGCTAAAGGAGGCTTTCATTAATTTTCCTGTGAGCTCCATCATCTCATTGTTCAATTCTCCAATTCTTGAGTGCTCCCCTTTCTTTGTGCATTCTTTTAGTTCTTTTTGTAGTTCTTTTTGTCTTTTTTTCAGGTTTTTGATATGCTCTTGATCTGTGAAATGCATCATCAGTATGCTAGTTATCAGGGTAAGAACTGCCGAGATTATAATAAGTGCGGAAATTGGATATGCCTGGACCAAGCTGTTTATTTGTTCTATCACCATCTTATTTTTTAGAGACTGAAGAGTTTATAAGATTATCCACCGAAGAAATTTCTCATTGCTGGATTCATATCCATAGCATACTGTTGTGCAATGTTTTGGTATAATTGATAAAGAATCATAATGGCCAAAAGAATTGCTGTTCCTCCTACCAGGGCGCCGAACAAATCTGCCACACTTGCAAGTAGCCCTACTGCCGCACCACCCATTATGGTTAAAGGTCCAACATATCTCTTAAGTATTGACTCTAAAACCCTCGGATCCTTTCTAAACCCTGGAATACTCATTCCGCTTTTCATTATCCTATCTGCTTGGCTTTTTGCGTCCTGGCCAGAAGTCATAACCCAGAAATAGGCAAAGATAACTGAAAGGAACATATAGAATAAAATGTGAAGTATTGCTTGGGCTACTTGCTTCCAGATTAAATTGTTGTTTATTATAGATTCTGCAATATTTGAAAAATGTACCCAGTATGCTAGCCCTGCGACAGGAGCTCCGTTGCTAAAAGTTCCAAGAAATGTTTCGTGTCCTAGCCAGCTCTCCAAAAGACTACCCAGCAACTGGATGTTTGCGACGAGTGCTGAAACAAGGATAACTGGGATTACCCCTGCATAAAAGAATTGTAGCGGCCATCTTATTCCATAGCCTCTTACCCGATCATATGAAAGAGGAATTTCCACCTTAAGGCTTTGCGCAAATACCACTAAAAAGAAGAGTGCCACCGTTACGAGGACTGGGACCAAGGCCAACATTGACCCCCTTCCGTCTGCCATGGCCAATGATGCAACAAATGCCCAAACATTTCCGATGCAATCTTCTCCGGTTAAGATGTTGCAAAAGCCTGTTGATCCCATAAACTGGAATAGTTGCGTAAACAATCTCCAACCAATACCTGCTGCAATAAACAAACTAATTCCTGATCCGAATCCCCATTTCGTGATTACCTCATCCATAAATAATATAATAAAACCACCCAAACATAGTTGGACTATTACAATTGGAACTAATCCTGGGCTTGATGCTGGGATTCCCCCCATCAAAACGTAAACAAATGATTCGAATACTACAAACGCCATCGCCAGAAGCTTTTGTATTCCCTGGAAGAATTTCTTTCCTTCGGTTGTTGAAGTATCGATATTTAGTATTTGAGAACCAACCAAAAGCTGAAGGATAATAGAAGCCATTACGATTGGACCAATACCTAATGATACGATGGACCCAAAAGTTGTACCAAGTAAAATCGCCAAATATTCAAAACGGCTTAAGGCAGATTCGCTTATGCCGTACATTGTAATGTTCGAAAGAATAAAATATGCTACCAGAATTATTAATGTCCACTTAATTCCAGTTTTAAAACTTACTTTCTTTTCCGTTGGTGCCGTAACCTCTGGAAGATTGTGTAAAAGATCCTTTAAGCCCATGATTTATATTCGGGAAATTTGGTTTATAAAGTTTGAGGTGATTTAGAATTATTCTTTCTTTTCTTTGATTTCTTTTTCTTGTTTTTTAACAACTTTCTTTTCTTTCTTTGTTGGCAGGATTATGCTTCCGCCCGCCTTCTTCATCTTTTCAATTACTGCCTTGGAGGCTTTAATCGCTGTGATCTCTGCCTTGAATCCTTCTCCGTTTCCTAAGATAATGTGTTTCTTGAGGTCTATTTTCTGCCCTTCTTTCTTGAATAAATTTTCTTTTATATCTCTAAGATTCATTTTTAACTGCTTTGTTCTCTTTGTTCCTCTGGACGTTGCTCCTTGTTTCCCAAAGTATTTGTGTTTCTTGTCTGATTCTCTTGCTACTTGTTTTTTGTGGTCTGCTCTTTTACCTGTCCCCGCCATTCCTACACCACCTTTATTACCATGGCCCTTATGTTTTTGACGGAAGCCCCATCCGACAGTTCTTGCTCCTCTTATTCTTGAATTTTTTTTTCTTTTGTGTGTTTTCATTTTATAACATTTTACCCACTATTTTAGCTATATCTGGATTTTTTCCTCTTACTCCTCGTGGATATCTTCCCTTGGTGGATTTCTTGAATCCTCCTCTTGGCGGGTGTAAAAAGAATATTTCACTATCTTTCTTGCCTCTCTTTTCTTTTATCTCTTTTTCAACTTTTGCATCTATTTTTCCATAAGCTACTTCTTCCATTACGCTTTCAACCATTCCAATTCTGACCTTATCTTTTTCATCTATTAATCTTGCTGAATACTTCTTTTGAAGCTTCAGTCTTTTTAGAGTTTCTTCGTGTTTCTTTTGCATCTTACATCTTCCTGCTATTCTTATTACTAATATTGCCATCTTACGCCACCGCCCCCAATTGTGATTCATACTTTCTGAAGGTGTCTGGTGCCAAGTGCCTAAAAATATCTTTCTGAAATCTCTTTGCGTATTTTCCGATTGATCCGGCTATGTAATTATGAACTTCTACTACTAGATGGTTCTTATCCCTTGTTGCTCTCACTGCCTCAAATGTTCGTAATTGATCACTGTTTTTTCCCTTTTGTATTACCGCGCCCCTTTGGCCTCCTGACAATGTCACTCCCTTGTTGTTCCCATCATAGCTAACCACATTATCTTCTGCCATTTTATAATTTTAAGTCATTTAATTTATTTAAAGCCATCACGCATGCCTTTGCTGTATTGAATGTTGTTCTTACTCTTCCTTCGCAATGAGAGTATATATCTTTAATCCCCGCCGCTCTCATAATCTTCTTTAGCTCATCGCTTACTACCAATCCTGTACCTTGCGGAGCAGGCATTAGCTTTACTGTTACAGAAGAACACTTGCCCTCTGTTGAAATAGGAACCGAATGCTCTTCATCGCAAGAACAATCATAACTTGCACATCCTCTAGGGATTTTCGCCATTGCGAGTTTTGCTTTTCTGATTGCTTTTTCTTTTGCCGGGAGGGTTTCTCCTGCTTTTCCAAGTCCTAGTCCCAGATGCCCTTTTCCGTCTCCGACAACTGCGAGTACGCCAAATGATAATGAAGCTCCTTCTTTGTTTACCTTCTGCGTTTGCCTAAATGCTCTTCTCTTTCCACCACCGAATTTACCTTTTGATTGACCAATAAATAGGACATCTGTTTGTAAGTTTGGCAGAAGAAGGTCTACAATTTGAGGTTCCATTATTTTTTTACCTTCTTTAAATATTTCGTCTATATCTTTTATCTTTCCTGCTCTGACCATTCTTCCAAGCTCTGTTTTTGGAACCCAGTTGTCTAACCTTTCTTGTTTTTCTCTTGCGAATCTTTGCTCCCTTCTTTGTTGAGGAGTTAGATCTCTGCCTTCTTCTACTTTAAATTGCTCATCTGCCTTCTTAGAAATCTCTTCGTCTTTTTTCTCTTCGACTTTTTCTACGGCCTTATTCATTTCTTTCAGCTGCTCTTCTGGAGTTTTTTCTTCGACTTTTTCAGATACTTCAATTTCTTTTTCCATTTCTTTCTCTGCTATTTCCTCAGCTTGTATTTCCTTTTTTGCTTCACTTGTTTCTGCCATTTTATTTTAGTTTTCCTGCTACTTTACTTGTCATTGTCTTGACTTCTTCTTTTAAGTGTTCTCCTCGGATCCTCTCTTCACTTGGGAACATTTTTTCATTTACACTAATTTTTGCTCCGCCGTCCACAAGACCTTTTATTACCGAAAAGATCCTGTTGCCTGGGATTGTTCTTGCCATTCCCAAATCTACAATGTATTTCTTGTCATCAAGTTTTTTTGCTAATAGTAATCCAGTTAGGTATCCTGCTGGCACACTCTTTAATGATCCTTTCATTTTTTCGTCCCATCCATTTTTTATTAAATCTTTTGAGCTAACTGTCATGAGAACTTTGTCTTGTGATTCGTGACTTTCTGTTACTTGCGCAATAAAGTATTTGTTTGTTCTTCTTATTACGATTCGTGCTGTTTCAGACTTTAGAAGGTTTAACCTAAGTTTGTAGTCCGTCTTCGCTTGTCTTCGTCTTTTCTTTTGTGTTCTTAATCCTACCATTATTCTAAATGCTCCTTAAGATGTCTTTTACTTCTGAATTTTCTCGCTCTAATCTGCTTTCTTGTTTGTCTATATGTCTCTTTATCTATCTTTCCCGTCCTTGAAAGATGTTTGATTAGCTTTCTTAGTTTTCTTGTAATTATAACGTATTCTCTTTTCCTTGTGTTTGTCTTATTCTTCACCTTACCAATTCTCCTTCTATGTTTTCTTTTTACTATCTTCTTTCTCCCTGAAACTTCTTTTATCTGGATTGCTCCTGCGTTGTATAGGTCTGTAATATCTTGCCTTGTTATTGCTTCCTTGATTTCTGACAGATTTTCGTTTGCAAAGAAGATTCTATTCTTCCCAACTTTCAAAACTTTTGCCGCTAAGACTTTCTTTTTTGCTAAATTCATTTTTTCTTATCCATATATTTATTTAAAATCTTGATTTCCTTCTTTTTTGCTTCGTCAAGTATTAATTTTTTCTTTTTTGCACCAATACTTGCTACGATTATTGAATCTCCTTTTTTCAGAGCATCTAGTTGTTTTAAGTTTTCAACTCTAACAAAATCTTCTCCTTCAATTTTTCTACGAATACTGGAAGGTTGACTATATCCTATTTTTGGTCTTGGTGGATGTCCTGCTTTTCCTAGCCTAATCTTGTTTTGTCTTCCCTTTGCTCCTCGCCACTTTCTTTTTTTCTTCACAGTTCTGCCTAATTTGATTTTCTTATGCCAATCATTTCTTAAGAAAGTTGGAACTTTTCTCTTTGCTGGTTTCTTTTCTTCTGCCATTATATTTTTCTCCCATTTTTCTCAGTAATAAAGATTCCGTCTTGGAATATTCTTCTGTCTCTTCCCTTTAGTTTTGTTGCTTTTTCTAAATTGGCAGCTGTTTGCCCGGCCTTTTCTATGTCATCGGAAGTTACAGTTATCTCTGTTCCTTTAATCTCTACTTTTGATCCATCTTCTATCTTTGCTTCTCTATCTTTCTTTTCTCCAAGATAAGATTTGATAGTAACTTTGTTCCCTTCTGCTTTTACGTTCATTGGGAAATGTACATTACAGATTTCTAGCTTATATGTGAATCCTTCACTCAATCCCCTGATCATATTCTGAAGATGTGCTTGTGTCGTCCCTATTGTGGCCGCTTCTCTTCTTGTTGCTTTCTCGCAAGAGATAGTAATTTTATTGCCTTCTTGTTTAACTAAAACCTTTCCAAGGTCGAAGTCTCTTTCTGTCTCTTTTGAATTCCCTTTAAGTTTTATCGTATTACCCTTGATCTCTGATGTAAATCCTTCTGGAAGATCAACTGTTCGTTCTAGTTTCTTTTTCATTAATAGAAATAAGCGATTAGGCTTCCTCCAACTTTATTTGCGATTGCTTCTTGGTGTGTTAGCATACCTTGGTTTGTTGAAATTATTAGGGACCCTAGGTTTCTTGACGGTAAGAATCGCCTTAGGTATTTGTTAATGCTTTGGTATCCAGAGTAGTACCTCGGCTTTACGGAACGACATTCGTTTAACTTTAGAATCTTAATTTTCAAAACTTTTTCTTCTTCGTTTAGCGTGTAATCAATTGCGCCTTTCTGTTTCATTATTTCTAAAACACTCAAAAGTACTTTCGAGTATCTCTGTAGTACTACTTCTTTCTTCCCAACTCTCTTTGCATTCATTAGTTGGTTTAAGCTATCTGAAATTATATCTTGACTCATTTTAACTCCTAACTGTATTTCTTGAACCCTAGTTCAACCGCAAGCTCCCTAAAGCAGTGCCTGCATAAATTTAGATTGTATTGGCTAAGGTGTGCCCCATGTCTTCCACAAACTTCGCATCTTTGTGCTGCTACTCCGAACTTTCTCTGCTTCGGCTTGTTGTGCTTTAAAAACTTCTTTAATATCGAAGGCTTATTTCTTAACTGCTTAGTTATCTTTCTCCAGTCGCTTGCTGTCATCTTTTACCTCGCATAATTTTAGTTTTAAAGTTATCTTCTAAGTATTTTATGATTTCTTCTTTTGATACTGCTTGCCTTTTTGTTTTCCCTCTTCCCACTTTTCTTTTTTCTACATGTTTTCCAGGTCTTGTGAACACAGCAGTCGCTTCAAATCCCATAATACCTACTTCTCTAATGTACTCTACTCCTGGAATTTCGATATATTCATGGATCCCAAAGCTAAAGAAGTTTTTCTGTACTTGTTTTTCTTTAATTTCATTGTCAAGTGCTGGAAGTAGTTTTTTAATCATCTCTATCGCATCCTTTCCTCTTAATGTAACCTTCACTCCCACTTCCATTCCTGGACGAACAGACCACGATGGAATCCTTTTTACTGCTTTTAGCTTAACTGCCTTTTTCCCACTTATTGTTTCTAAAAGAATTACTCCTTTTTCTAGCTCTTCTCCGGTCGCTCCTATATTTAAGATTACTTTTTCTAACTTGAATTCTTTCATCTTGTTTTTCTTGGTTTCTTTTTCAATTTTTGGTTTTGTTTCTTCTGCCATTTTATCCTATTACTAATACCGTTTTGAACGGCAGGCTTACTTCGCCTTTTTCTAATTTAATTTTATAGACTTTTTCTCTACTAAGTTGTATAATTTCTGACACTTCACCTTTTTCACCTGCGTGTTTCCCAGAAATGATTTCAACTTTTGCTTTTTGCTTAAGTGGAAGTACTTTTTCTACTGTGTTTTTGGCTGTGTTTAAGACTGCAGAATCTCCAAGGTTGAATTTGACTTTTGACAACATATTCGTTCCATCTGCTAAGTTCATTTGAATTTTATTTTTTCCTAATGTTATCTTTCCAATAATTTTTACTATTTTTGTTTCTACTTCTGATTTTTTGATTTCTTTAAGTAGGAACCTTCTATTTACAATCTCCAGTCTGTAGTATTTATCTATTTTTTCTAATGAAATTGTGTCTAAAATTTGTACTGGGAATTCTTCTGCTTTTCTTACTTTACTATTTACCTTTACGTCTCCATTGTGAAGGATGTGCTTTGCTTCCTTTCTCGTTTTTGCGAATCCTAGTATGTCTCTTAATACGAAAAGAAGATTTAGTGAGTTTTGTTTTGAGTGGTTTGGCATTGCCACGAATCTCTTTGCTTTTGTCTTTCTTGGAACTGGCCAAGATTTTGGCATTTTTGATCTTTTTGTGTGCATTTTATTTTTTCTCCGGTGTTTTTGGTTTAGTTTCTTTTTTGACTTCTTTTTTTACATTTTTCAGTCTTTTCTTGTCGCTGTCATCTAGTTTTATGATTTTTAAATTTGATGGCCTTAGCCAAACCGCTATCTTGTCTCCACTTTTCTTAGCTATTTCTATTCCTTCAACCTGGACTCTTGCGTCCCTAAGACTTACTGCTAAAACTTTTCCTTGCTTCTTGGAGAACTTTCCTCTCATCACCTTCACTTCATCGTTTTTTCTAATAGCAATTGATCTTATCCCGTGCTTAGTTCTTAGTTCTCTATCTAATATTGCTGAAAGTAGTTTTTGCCTAAGATGATTTGGTGCATTTGCTAGATATTTTCTTTGCTTTCTAGGTTGAACGCTGCTATTCCATGTTTTGTTAAATAATGATCTCATTTTATGCTATGCTCTTGCCTCCACAAGCCTGCAACACCTTAAACCTGTATTAATTACGTCTCTTCCAACTTCCGAAGGGTTGTGCCTTAGTGCTTCGGAATATAGATTTTTTGCCTTTTCTGTATCTCCTTTTTCAAAAGCAATCCCTGCTTGCCGTATTGTTGAATATGCCTTATTCATTTTAATATACTATACTTGCGATTTTCGCAACCTCCTTGAATCTTTCTTGAACTTCTCTTGCTATTGGGCCCTTAATCTGCGTTCCTTTCGGGTTTCCTTTTTCGTCTTTTAATAAAGCTACTGCGTTATCGTTAAAACAAATCCTTTCTCCGGTAAGTCTTCTCCATGGCTTCTTTTGTCTTACAACAACTGCGTCGAAAACTTCTCCCTTCATCTTTGGATCTCCCTTTCTTACTGAAACTTTTACCCAATCTGCAATCTTTGCATACCCCTGTCTTCCTTTCTTTGTTTTACCATGCTTTATAGAAACAAGCCTTACGATCCTTGCTCCGCTATTATCTGCTGCTTCCAGTAAGCTTCCGATATTCAAAGATCTTGTTGGTTTTCCAGATACTGGTTTCATGCTGCTACCCCCGGCATGGTTCTCTCGGCTAATTCTCGATCTTTATCGGTTGTTCCCCTTATTGTCAAAGAGGAAACTGTGATATCTCCTCCTCCCATTGTCGCCTGTAAAACGCCCAGTTTTCCTTCTGGTGTGGCGTTATAGGTGGTTTCATGTGTTCTCTCACCAATAATATTTATAACGACTGGACATTTTCTTGCTGGGTGCATCCTCGGGCTTCCGATTTCCGTTAATCCAACATATACTCCAACTTCTCCATTGATTTGTACCTTGTCCCCTGGGCTGTAATTCTCTAGATCACTTATATTTGTTAAATTATTCATTTTTTGCTCTCCTTTTTAGTTTTGGTTACAACCGTGTGAATCATCTTGCTAATCGGCCTTGTTTCCGCAACTTCGATAAGATCTCCTACGCTCACTTCGTCAGCCATACAATCTGGAAGTCTCGCGTGAATCTTTGTTTTTCTTTTTTCATAACGCTCATATTTTGAAAGTTTTAGTATTCTCTCGAATTGTATAGTTACTCTGCCCGGTAGTTTCTTGATTACTGTTCCCTCAAAAACCCTTCCTCTTCTTCTCAGCTTTTGTTCTCCGTGAACTGGGCAAAACTTATCCTCGCAAGTAGGACTAGCCTTCTTCTCTTTAGTTTTTGTTGCTTTCTTTGTTACCATTTTATTCTTTTATTTGATCCTTATTGAATCCTAGTTCTTCGAGGATCTTTGTTATGTGGCCCCTGTGGTTTCCTTGTAATTCTACCGCATTATTTTTTACTGTTCCGCCGCATGCTCTCTTCGCCTTAAGAGTTTTTGCGATGGCCTTGATATCGACATCCTTATCGAATCCTGTTACAATGGTCGTGATTTTTCCGAACCTTCTTTTATCGAGCTTGACTTCAATTTGTTGTTGAGTCTTTGCAATTTCGTCACAGACACAGGCTTCTTTTGGTAATCCACACTTGGGACAAATATCCACTTTATTTAGATTCCTCCGATTTATTTTGAGTTTTAAGTTCTGTTAATATCCTCGCAATTTCCTTTTTAATCCTTTTCTTTTTTGTAGGACTTTTTAATAATTCTATTTTTAGTTCTTTCAATTTAGCATCGTTTCCTTTTTTCGGCTTTGCAGCTTTCTTTGGTTTTTCTTCAACTTTCTTAACTGGTTTTTCTGGTGCTTTCTTTTCTTCTGCCATATTATTCTTTGTCCTTTTTTACCTTTTTAGTTGTTTTCTTTCTTGTCTTTTTTGCAACTTTCTTTTTCTTGATAATCTCCTCAACGTCCTCGACTGTTGAAGCATTTTTCTTTATCTCTTCTAAGAGTTCTTCATTAACTTCGATTTGATCTGCCATTTTAACGTTTGGTGCAAGAATTGCTACCTTTATCCCAACAATTCCCTTCTTTGTTTCGGCTACAGCCTCTGCTCTGTCGACAGCTTTTGCTGCATCTCCTGTTTTCTTTAAATATCCGAAAGAGAATCTCCAACTCCTTGCCCTATCGCTCGGTAGCTTGCCGGTTACTCTTAATTCTGCTCCCTGTGCTCCTTTTTGCTTTATTCTTGATAATGCTCTATAGCTTGCTGATTTATATTTCATGGAACCAAATCTTTCAAGGGTTACTGCAAGATCGTCTGCAACAATTTGTGCATCAAATTCTGGATGTGTTATCTCTTCTATATCTACATGAGGATTTTCCATTTTGAATTTTTTCTTTAGGAATGTTGTTAGGCTTGCAATCTTTTCTCCTTTTTTACCTATAACAAACCCTGGCTTATGTGTTGAAACGATGATTTTTTCTCCTACTGGAGTATACTCGATCTTTACTTTTGAGACGATTCCTTTTCCAAACATTCTCTTTACGAACTGCTTGATGTTGTATTCATCTTTTCTTACGCCTACGAATTGTTTTTCTTCCATTTTATTTTTTCTTTTCTGCTAATTTAGTTTTGCTGATTGCTTCAAGATAAAGATGTGTCCTTTTTGCTTGCTTTCCGCCCTTTCTGAAAACTTTTCCTGCCTTGTTTGCCATTGCAATTGATATGATTGGATTTTCTACTCCTAATGCTTGTGCGTTAGCCTTTAATTGTCCCACTACTGGAATAAATGCTTCTGCTGCATTCTTTGGGAATTTTGCTCCTGCTATTCCCTTTCCCCTTTGATGTGCAACTTCTCTGTTTGGCATTTTGACTGGTTGCTTTTTCTTGATTACGTTTTCCAACATCTTTATTGCTTTTTCTGGCTCTTTTCCTCTAATCATTTTACAAATTGCAAAAGATTGTTTAGGCGAGATTTTTAATGAGACTCCTCTAGCTGTTACCTTATCTTTTTTCGGAGTTTCTTTTTTTGTTTCTTTCTTGAACTCTTTTGGTTTATCTTTAGTCTCTGGCTTTGTAGTTTCTGGCTTCACTTCTGGTTTTTTCTCTTGCTTCTTTTTTTCTTCTACTTTTGTTTTAGTTTCTTCTACCATTTTATTTCTTTAATGCCTGGGTTGATTTAGTTGCTCCAATTCCTGCTGAAGTATGTTTTGCAATCTTTCTTGTTTGAGAAAATTCTCCCAACCTGTGACCTAGCATTTCTGATTGTATTTCTACTTTCACAAAATCTTTTCCATTGTGAATCTGGATAAGCTTTCCAACCATCTTTGGGACAATTACTAGCGCTCTATTATGTGTTTTTATTGGCTTCTTTCTTTCTGTGTTCTTTTCGCACTTTGAGACGAACTTTTCAATTTCCTCACTGTTTCTTAAGATTGATCTTCTTGATCTTGCCTTCGCTAGCTTCGCGAATTCCCGAATATTCATTTCCTTAAGTTCTTCAAGCTCAATTCCCCTATAGAACTTTCCTTTATCTTTTTTAACTAATTCTTCTGCCATTATCTTTTCTTCCTCCCTGTTCTTCTCGGTCTTAAGTGTCCTACTTTCTTACCTGGTGCAGCGTTTCTTTTAGCAATCTTACTCTTTACTCTCTTTCCTCGACCGGAACCAAATGGGTGATCAATCTTATTCATTGCAACTGCGCTTGTTCTTGGCCATAACTTTGATTTTGCTTTCATAATGTAGAACTTTCTTCCTGCTTTTAGGATTGGCTTTTCCACCCTTCCGTGTCCAGCTGCTCTTCCAACAGTTGCCCTGCAGTTCTTATTGAATTTTTTAACTTTCTTTGATGGCATAAGGATTGTTACTTTGTCGCCTTCTGTGTTCATTATTGTTCCTGACGCTCCACCGGCCCTAATGAATTTCCCACCGTCTAATTGGTGATTCTCTATATTGAATACTGTCGTTCCATTCTTTAGGTCTCCTACTTTGGCTATGTCTCCAACTGAAGACCCACCAATTGTTATTTTTTGTCCTACATAAAGTAAATTTGCTGCGAAATTATAGAATATCTTACCTTCTTTATTTGCTATCTTTGCTATTGGAACAGAATGTCCTGGAGAGGAAATTAACTTGATGACTTTAAACTCTCCTTCTAATTTTGTTAAATATCCTGGCCTAACTAGTCCTGCTTTTTTCCTGACTCTGTAAGTTAAACTTCCATGCCCTCTACGCTGCTGTATAATTCTCTTTCCCATATTAATTTAAAGGAATCCCCGGGAAAATCCCTGCTGTACTATATTTAATTTCCAGTTCTGTCGTTTCGCCCGGTCTTCTTACGCCATTATCTTCATACTGTCCTTCCCATGCCGTCCTATGCCCTGTAGTTTCGCCAGTTTCTTTGTTGCTTTGGTAAACTCTGTCCATCTTTATAATACTCCTAGCTTAGTTGCAAGATCTCCTGCACTAAACTCTGGTTTTAATTTTACATATGCTTGCTTTTTGTTCTTTTGTGTTGATGTCCGAACACTAGCAACTTTAACATTGAATAGATCTTCTACTTCTTTTTTTATTTGTAGTTTATTTACTGCTCTATCTACCACAAAGACAACAATGTTATCTACTTCTATCTGTCTTACTATTTTTTCTGTTGCTTTTATTTTTTCTAAGATTATTTTTGATTCCATCTTATTTTAATTGTTCCTCTATTTCTTTAATTGCTGATTCTGTATAACATGTGATTCTTCCTGGTTCTCCATTCGGTGCAAGATCTGAGATTTTCAATTCCGGAACTGATACTACCTCAATTCCTTTTCTCTTCATGGATTCATCTTTTCCTATAACGAACAATAATCCTGCTGACCTTTTGTATTTTCTTCCTCTTAGTTTTCCTATTCCCGATCTTACCTTTTTCTTTTTTAATGCAATTGCGAATGTTTCTCCTAAAACTTTTTGAAGTAATTTTAAGAAGTCTTTTGTTTTTAGATCTAAAACAGCTGAGACAAAAACTTTTCCTGATTCAACTTCTTTATTGTATTTCTTTGTTAATGATTTTTTATCTACTGTTCCTGTTAATGCAGATTCTAATGCCAATCTTAATTCTTTTTTGTTGATTTTTAAGAAAACGTTCTTTTCTGGTCTTGGTGCGTGTGGTCTTCTTCCCCCTCTTGTGCTTGAAACAGTTGCTCCGATCCAATTGAAAGATGCTCCATTTCTAGACATAATTTTTCTTGGAATTCTTGAGATACCTTTATTATATGAGGATTTCCAATCGTGTCTTTTGTGTTTTAGAATACCTGAAGCTGAATATCCTGCGCCTGCGCCTTTCATAGCACCATATGGTTGTGCTTGGATCATTTTTTGTGCCTCGAATACTTTTGCCAAAATATCTGTTCTTATTTTTTTAGAAAAACTTTTAGGTAAGTCTATTTCTTTTCCTGCTTTTCCTGCCTTGTCGATTATTTTTGTTTTCATCTTAATTCAAGAACCTCATAACTTCTTTTTAGTTGTTTCTTTGTTGGTCTAAGTGGGCTTGTTAATACAATTCCTCTTTTCTTTGGTCCTGGAATTGATCCTGCTAAAATTATGAAATCTGTCTTTATCTTTCCGTATCTGTGGAATCCTTCTGATGGATTGATATCTTTTTCTTTTATGTCTCCTGTTTCTATAATTAAGTTGTTATATGATACCCTGTTATGAAATCCTGTTTGGCCCATCTGTGGAGCTCTGAAAGTTACTCTTGCCGGATGCCAAGGAGCTAATGAACCCGGTCTTCTTTGACCTTTTTCTGCTTTAGAAACTTTTAATGAGATTCCAAATCTTTTTACAGGTCCCTGAGAGCCGTAACCCTTTGTTACTGCTCTAATGTCTACCAAGCCTTTCTCAAAAACATCTTTGATGGATATCTCTTTTGTTGAATTTTCTTTGATCCATGCTAGTTTTTCCTCATTTGATCCGGATAAAGCTAATTCAATCATGTCTGGCTTTTTCTTTCCAATTGCTGTTGTTGAAACTAATGAATATACTATAACATGGACATCGTTGAAATCTGTTTCTTCTGCCAATTGTTTTAGGTTTTTTGTTGTTTTTAATGTCTTTTTTAGAAGTTTGTCGTTTGATATCACCAAATCTTTTTTTGCTTTTTTGTCTTTGTAGAATCTGATAGAATAAATTTTCATTTTTGGGCATTCTAATATTGTTACTGGGATTGTAATTCGTTTTCCTTTTGTTAATGAATCTTCAGTGTTGTCTTTTGCGAAAATAGATGCCATTCCAACTTTATATCCTATAAAACCTTGAACTCCTTGTCCTTCTTTCTTTATAGGTCTCCAGTTAACACTAGGGATAACTTTCTTTGCCCTCACTCTTGGATAGAATTGCAGGCTTCCTGATCTAATTCCGTTGTTGTCTGTCATGTTTTGTACTTCCGACTAATTTAATAGTCTGATCCTTTAGCAGTTATCACGCTGCGTTTGAATCTAAGCTTCAACCAAAGCCAAAATTACCAAGTTCAAACAGTTAAGTTTTGAACTCATCTACAGAATTCTGGGGAGATTTGGGTTTATAAGTGTTTTGGATCCTAAGCTACAAACTCTTTCTCAGAAACCTTATTTGCTCCATCAACAACAGCATTCCTAACAACAACTCCCTTTCTCTTGGCTTGTTTTCTAACTTCCTTTGGAGAAAGTTCTTCCATGTTGTCTGGGTAAACAATATCTGTTATATTGATAGTGTGATTTATCTTCAACTCTTTGAAATCTGAAACATCAAACAAAATCTCATTAATAATTTCAGAATTATTCGTCTTTAGCGTGCAAAAGTCAACTTTTGGCCCTTCTTCGTTATTTTTCCCAGGCTTCCCAGATTTTGGGGCTTTTGGCTTTACCTTTAATTCAATCTCATCAGTTTTGAAACTTAAAGCAAAGAAAACCTTTGGATATTTTTCCATTAAATCTAAAATCTTCTGTGGCTCAACTTCTGTATCTATTTGCAACTTCCTGACGCCTTGAAAATTACTTTTTTTGATAATAGGCAAGCCTAATTCTTCAGACAAATCCATAGTTGAAACAATTACCCCCCTTAGCTGCGTTGGTCCTTTAAGGTTTTTTAAGCAAACTTTTTCAATGCTATTTGTAAATTCAGCAGAAGTTTTAATCGCTGTTTTACTAGCCTGCTTTTTTGCCTCTACTAAATACTTATTCTTAAATTCTCCTCTAGAAAACTTCATAAAATCATTGTGAATCTCTTCATCGGAAATTCCCTCAAAAATCTTTTTCATAACCATTGTATTTCCTTAATAAAATCTCTTTATAAGTTTTGCTCTTCGTCAACTTTATAAATGAGGTAAGCCTTTATTCTGAATGGGAGATGGTATAAATCTTAATCGATTATTTGTAATTGTTGTTATCCTTGGTATCTTTTTGCTTGCCTTCTTAGTTTTACAGCCTATTTTTATACCAATTATCTTTGCTTTTTTACTCGCATATGTATTCCGACCACTCTATGTTAAGATCTACAAACGTGTTAAGATGCCAAATCTCTCTGCGATAATCTTGATGCTACTTGTTGCTCTCGTTATTGCCGTACCAATAGTGTATTTTACACCACTCCTTATTAGGCAAGTTTTTGATCTTTATGTCAATCTTCAGAGTGTTGATTTCGGTAGTCTGGTTAGTGCGTGGCTTCCTTCCTTTTTAGAAGAGGAAATCGCCACAAAGGCTGGATATCAGATTAATACAGCGATTGGAAGTGTTGTTACAAAGTTTATGAATCAGTTTGTTGGAATACTTGTTAACATTCCTGACCTTGTATTGAAACTTGTTGTTTTCTTTTTTACATTTTTCTTTGCGATAAGAGATTCTGAGAAAATAGGGAAATATATTTCCCGAATCTCACCTTTTTCTCAAGCAACAGAAAAGAAGTTTGAAAGAGAATTTAGGGGGATAACTAATTCTATTATGCTTGGGCAGGTTCTTATCGGGGCTGTTCAAGGTTTAGCTTTGGGTATCGGTCTGTGGCTCTTGGGAGTTTCAAACGTTTTAACACTAACTGTTTTAACAATGTTGGTCTCTATAATCCCAGTCCTTGGTGCTTGGCTTGTTTGGTTCCCTACGGTTATCATTCTTATGCTGAGCGGAGATATTACGTCTGCTTTAATCCTATTCTTCTATGGTGGAGTTTTTGTTTCTAGTCTGGATAATTTTATTAGGCCTTATTTGCTGTCTAAATCTTCTGACCTCCCTCTTGGCGTGAGCTTGATTGGGACGATTGGTGGTTTATACTTCCTTGGAATACTTGGTTTAATCCTTGGTCCTCTTATCTTGGCTTACGCTCTTATCGTTCTTGATTTCTACCAGAAGGGAAAACTAAACGAATTATCTAGAAAATAATGAAGCTAAAGGTAAGGAACCTTAAATGGTCTACGGGGAAACCAATTATCTTTCTTGACATCAAGGCTGCAAAAAAACTTGGAGTTTTTGTTGGGAATAGAGTTCTTTTGAAAAAGAAAAAAACCGTTACTGCTATTGTTGATATCACAGAAGGTATGATAGGTGATTGTGTTATCGGCTTATCAAAGGAGGTTAGCAAGGCTCTTGAGACAAAGGCTAGAGACACTATTGATGTTACAATTCTCCCTCCAAGAAAATCTGAGAAATATATTTTGAAAAAATTTGAAGGTGAAAAGCTAAATCAAGAAGAAATGAAAGTAATTATTGAAGATATTACGAAGCACAATATGACTGAAGCTGAGATTGCCTACTTCATTTCGGGACAGAAGCTTAATGGTATGGATGACAATGAGATTTACTATCTAACTAAGGCAATGATAGACACCGGAGAAAAAATTAGCTTTGGCAGAAAGGTTATTAGCGATAAGCATTCTATTGGTGGTGTGGCTGGGAATAGAACCACCCCCTTAGTGGTTCCAATTTGCGCCTCTTTGGGACTTGCCTTGCCAAAGACGTCATCTAGAGCTATCACCTCTGCCGCAGGAACCGCGGATGTTATGGAAACTATAACCAAGATCCAACTTGAGCTAAAAGATTTGAAGAGAATTGTCCAAAAAGAAGGTGGATGTATGATTTGGAACTCAAAGATAAAGATGTCTCCTTCAGATGGCGAAATAATTAGAGTCGAGAAGTTACTTCGTTTGGATATTCCATCTCAGCTTGTTGCTTCTGTTATGTCTAAAAAAATTTCAATGGGGTCTAAAAACGTTTTAATTGATGTGCCCTATGGCCCTGGCTCTAAAATTGGAACGAAGAAAGAGGCTAAGGCATTAAAGAGATTATTTACTCATGTTGGCAAGAGATTCGGGTTGAATGTTCGCGTTGTCTTAACTAATGGGAGTATGCCAATTGGAAGAGGGATCGGCCCTGTTCTTGAGATGAAAGACGTTTTGAGGGTTTTGAATAATGAAAAAGATGCCCCGAAAGACTTGAAAAGAAAAGCTATTGTTTTATCCACTGCACTATTGGAACTTAATGGTGTTTCTGGAGCTGGGAAGAAGGTTAAGAAGGCGTTGAAAGATGGGCTTGCTTATGAGAAGTTTAAGGATATTATAAATGCTCAAAACGGAAAGGAGGATTTTGATAAGAGGATCTCCGCTCTTGTCGAAGGAAAATACGAGAAGGTTATTGTTGGATGGTCTGGCGGAAAATTAAAAAGGCTGGACAATAAAAAGATTAATACGCTTGGTAGGATTTTAGGATCTCCCGACGATAAGGGGGCTGGGGTCTATCTGCATAAGAAGAAAGGTCGAATGAAAAAAGGTGAGAAAGTTGTCACATTATATTCTAATAGTAAGGAGAAATTGGCGCAGGGATTGAATTATTTCTGGGAAGAAAAGGTTTTTGAGTTTGGGTAGAACGCCCACACCAGGAATCGAACCTGGGTACCCCGAGGGGTCTGGTTTTCAAGACCAGTGCAATACCATTATGCGATGTGGGCAATGTTAAACTAACCTGAGAAATGGTTTTAAGCTTTTGGGTTTTACCCTTTGATAAGTGTTCCCTTGAAGCTTTTCTTACGAATTATTTTGTCTAATTCTCTTAGGGATCCGACAATATATGTGGTAACTTTATTCTTAAGGATGACTTTTGCCGCCGTTTGATCTAGTACAAAATGTTGGCCCGCAGAATACTTGATTTTTTGAGCTCTTCCGTTGAAATCTTTCCATGAAATATTTTTAATGAATTTTGCATTCTTGTTTGTCTTTGGGTTCGCAGTATAAAGCCCCTTTACATTTGTAAGATTTATAAAAGAACACCCTAGGTGACTTGCCAACTTTGCACCGACGCTATCCGTTGTTTGTTTTGGCCCATAACGAAGTGCCCCTGTAAAAACTACATGATTTTTCCTTAATTGTGACTCAACTTTTTTCATGGTCTTAGGTAGAATTGAGTTTGCACTTTCCCCGAAAAGCTTCATTAGGTATATCGCATGGAATCTTGTTATAGCAATTCCTACTTTTGATTGTTGTTTTGTTGTTTTGCCTAGTTTTCGCATAGCTTTTACATAAGTTCTTACTGTTTTTCCGCCGCCTGTCACAACTACAAATTTTTTTGAAGGGTGTGAACTTATTAGCTTCCTGAATTCTTTGAGGAATTCTAAATCTACCTCGTCTTGAACAATCCTACTGCCCCCAAGACTAATTACCCATTTTTCTTGCATAATATCTCCTAGGAATGTAGGTTTTTAATGGTTTTGCCGAAAGCGTATTCTTAATCTCACAAATATTTAAAAAGTGATATTGTCAGGAAATGTAGAAGATGGTGAAAAACTGTATTTATTGTTCTACTGGGATCGATCAAGGCTCTGTTGTAGACATTTGTAAAAAATGTATGTATCAGGTTTGGGGCGAGAAGATGGCTAATGCTATTGTTGACAATATGGAGAAGGAAAGAGGCAATGGCAACCTGGAACTTGGTATGGTTGGGGAAGGTGAAGAGCCTATCCCCGCCGAGGAATCAATGGAATTTGAGACCGAAATTCCCAGGGAAGATAGTGAAAGCCTCGAAGGCTTAAAGCTTAGCGAGCTTCCTCCACAGAGTTTTACAGAGATTTAGTTGCTTATCTGGAGTGAAAAGATTTTTAAAGGGTCATTTTCTAAATCTAATAGGATAGTTTATCTGTCCGAGTTGTGATCATCGACAGCGAGAATGATTCTTGTTGTTATTTTAAAAAAATGGGAAAGAAAAAACCAGTCAGACAGAGAGGAAAGATTAGACTTAGTGAATACTTTAAGAATTTATCAGATGGTGACCGTGTAGCTATTGTCGCAGAGAAAGGCGTTAGGGCTGCATTCCCAAGTAGAATACAGGGATTGGTTGGAAAGGTTACTGGCACCCGAGGAAATTTTAAGATTGTTGAAATAAAAGATAAGGACAAGATGAAAACATTTATAATTCATCCAGTTCATTTAAAGAAAGTTTAAAATGGTAATACAAGAAGAAAAACCTATATGTATGGCTGAAGTTAACTCTATTGTCGGAGACAATGAAAAAGCTGAGAAGATAAAGGACTTTATTAAGAATTTTGATGTTCTCCCGTTTGAGAAAGCGAAGAAACTAAAAGAAGAACTTGTAGAGCTTAAACTTTTAAAATTAAAGGAATCTCACATTGTTAAGATAATTGACTTTGTTCCTAAAGAGGCGAGCGAACTAAATAAAATTTTGAGTGATGTCTCATTAGATTCTGAAGAAGTTACTAAGATACTCAATGTCACACAAAATTATTAGTTTAGAAAATGGCAAGAGAAGAAAACGCACTAATATTAGACTTCCTTCCTTACGGAGATCCTTTAGAAAAGAAAATGCTTCCAGTGGCTCAGTCTATTGGTAAGGAAAATTTTACTCTCCTATTGCTTGTTCCCCGAAGAGGAATTAAGTTTGAAGTTGGAGAGGAAGTCTATATCGGAGAAGATAAGCGAGACAAGGTTCAATATATTTTAGGTAGATGCCCTCGTGAAAAGTTAACTGAAACTTCAAAAATCCAATTGGAAGAATTTGTTGAGAAGAAGATGGCCGAAGATTCTGAAAAGGTAATTAAGTTCTTTAATGAATCACAACCTATAAATACCCGACTTCACCAGATTGAATTACTCCCAGGCTTTGGTAAAAAACACACTACGGCTATTTTGGCTGCAAGAGAAGAAAAACCATTTGAAAGCGTGGAAGACATTAAGAATCGTGTTTCGAATATTCCGGACCCTATAAGGGGCGTTGAGAAAAGAATATTGGAAGAATTGACGACGATGCAGAGATATAACTTATTTATTTCATAATATGGAAAAAACAAAAGAAAAAATGGAAGAGCATGAAAGACTAATCAGGATTAAAGGTAGTGACATACTTTCTGGTAAACAAGTCTTAGTTGGGCTTCAAAAGATCAAAGGAGTTTCATGGTCTCTTGGGAATGCTTTATGCAAAGTTCTTGGAATTAGCGTGGAAAAAAGAATTGGTGAATTGAGCAAAGAAGAGATTTCCAAGATTGAGGGCTTTATCGATAATCCTGAAGTTCCTGGATTTATGAAAAATAGACAAAAGGATTTTGAGACTGGGGAAGATAAGCATATGAATGGCGCAGATTTAAAATTAGAAAAAGAATTTGATCTTAAGAGGCTTAAGAAGATAAGATCCTATAAGGGTGTTCGACATATGAATAGTCTGCCGGTTAGAGGACAAAGAACTAAGGCTAATTTTAGAAAAAATAGAAAGAAAAGTGGTGTCACGGGGGTTAAAAAGAAATAAGATGGGAGATATAAAAAGAAAAAGAAAAAGCTATGATAGACCAAGAAATCTTTTTGATAGAGAACGAATCGATCAAGAGAATAAGATTGTTAGTGAATATGGGCTTAAGAATAAAAGAGAGATCTGGAAGGCAAAAAGCGTTACGAGTAAGTTGAGAAAAAGGGCTAAGGATTTAATTAGTAAGCCTGATGAAGAAAAGCAGAAACTCATAGAAAAGTTAAACAAAAAAGGTATTGCCGTAAAAGATATCTCTGGAGTCCTTGGTTTAAATGAGAAGGACATACTCGACAGAAGACTCCAAACAATATTATTTAAGAAGAAAATGGCTGGGACAGTAAAGCAGGCAAGACAGCTAGTAGTTCACAAATATGTTTTAGTCAATGGCTCTGTTGTTAATAGCCCATCTTTTTGGGTTACTAAAGAATTGGAGGGGCAAATAGAAGTTAGGCCCAAGAAGATAAAACCGGTTAAAGAAGCTGCTCCCGTTGAAGAAACAGCTGAAGAAAAACCGGCAGAGGAAGTAAAAGAAGAAGCTGCATTGGAGGCTAAAGAATAATGGCTAAAGACATCAAGGATAACGTTTTTGTTTTGAATATTTATGCTAGTTTCAATAATACTGTTGTTAGCTTGAATGATCTGGCCGGGAATACTATTGGGAAGGTTACTGGCGGCCTTGTTACAAAACACAATAGAATGAAAGCTAATCCAACTATTGCTATGTTTATAGCGAAGAGAATTCAGGAAATGTGTAGGGATTATAAGGTTACGAATCTTGAAGTTCGAATGCGTGGTCAAACAGGTGCAACTGGAATCGGGCCAGGAGCAAACGCAATCATCAAAACACTAACGAAAGAAGGTATTAGGATTAGGAGCATCAGTGATGTTACTAAGATCCCCCGTGGTGGCCCAAAGAAGAAAGGAGGTCGGAGAGGACGTAGAGTATAGACTTAAAAACTCGAAATCAAAATTAATAATATGGAACTTATAGAAAAAAACAATGACAAGATGGTTTGGAAGGCTAATTTAGATATTAGTTTAGCAAATGCCCTTCGAAGATCTGTTATGGATATACCTGTTTTAGCTATTGCGGAATGTGATGTTTATAAAAATGACAGTGTTCTCTACGATGAAATAATTGCACACAGATTAGGCCTTCTCCCTTTAAAAAATCAAAAGCTCAAGAAAGGTGAGGTTTTAGAATTAAAACTTAAGAAAAAAGCTGGGAAAGAAGAAAGTATTATTGTTGAGAGCGGAGAATTGGGAGATAGTGTTATTTACCCGGATATGCCAATTGTTCTATTGGAAAATGGACAAACCTTGGAAGTTGTTGCCCGTGCTGGTGTTGGGACTGGCAGAGAACATTCTAAGTTTACACCTGGCCTTATGTTTTATAGACAATACCCTACAATAAAGATTGGCAAGGAAGGAGAAGCGCTTCTTGAACTTGCAGAAAATTATCCTGAAGTTTTTGAGTTTAAAGACAAATTGAAGGTTAAGGACGCTTGGAAATGTGTTTTAGATAATGAAGATGTTGAGAAATACCCTGGGATCGAAATTAGCTTTGGAAATGATTTGGTATTTGTTATTGAATCTTGGGGCCAAATGAAAGTTGGAGAGATATTCACAAGCGCAGCTGAAACTCTGAAGGGCGAATTAGATGCTGTTTTGAAAGCGCTCAAATAATTATATATGAGCTGCTTTTATGTTCGCAATTTGAATTTGCGAATTGATACTTAGATTAAAAGTTTCCCACATAGAACGAGGGAATGCCGGAGCGGTCAAACGGGATGCGTTAAGGGCGCATTGGTTTTTGCCTACGGGGGTTCGAATCCTCCTTCCCTCATTTGATCATAAGAAAAAATGGAAAGAAAAATAAGCAAAACAAAGATTGAGAAGAGAATACAAAGGAAAAAAGATCCTTTTCTAGTTGAAACTATCATTAAGTTAAAAAGAACTAATCCTGAAGTTGCTAAAGAACTAGCTAAGCCCAAAAGGAGATGGCCGGCGATTAACCTTAAGGATCTTTCCCACGTTGAAGGTGATACTCTTGTTTGTGGTAAGATATTGAGTGCTGGAGACCTAGAGAGTCCTAAAAAGATTGTTGCATGGAGTGCTAGCGATAGGGCTATTGAAAAAATTAAGGAATCGAAGGGCAGCTTTATATCTCTTCAAGAAGAAATTAAGAAAAATCCAGAATTAAACGGCTTGATGGTTATTAGATAATGGTTAAGATCATTGTGGATGGTTCTGAAGGAATTCTTGGAAGGGTTGGCAGCTTCGTTGCTAAAGAGCTTTTGAAAGGAAAATTTGTTGATCTGGTTAATTGCGAGAAGCTTATTGTTTCTGGAAAGAAAAAAGTTTTTGTAGACAGGATTAAACAAAAAAGAAAAATGGGGCAGGGTAGTTCTTTGAAAGGCCCCATCTATATCAGGCAACCAGATAGATTAGTTAAGAGAATTATAAGGGGAATGCTTCCATGGGATAGGGCAAAGGGACGAGACGCACACAGGAGGCTAAAGTGTTATGATGGAGAGAGTGGCTTTAAAGAGGATGAATTGAAAGCTGCTAAGAAGTTTAAGCATAGAAAGCCAATGAAATATAGTTATATGAAAGAAATTGTGGAGGCATTGAAATGAATAACCTTGTTGTGACTGGAAAAAGAAAGGAGGCTATTGCTAAAGCTACTATTGTTGATGGGACAGGAAAAATTACAATTAATAAGAAACCAATTTCTAGCTATCCACATCTATTACAGCTAGAAGTGAGTGAGCCGATTATTATCGCGAATGATGTCTTGGGCAAATTAAACTTTGATATTTCTGTTAATGTGAAGGGCGGTGGAGTTTCTGGACAAATACAGGCCAGTAGATTGGCTATTTCTAGAGCAATTGTTGAGTTTACAAAGAATGAGGATGTTAAGAGAGCGTTTATCAGCTATGATAGAACTCTACTGATTGCAGACACTCGAAGGAAAGAGACCTGTAAGCCAGGGGATTCTAAAGCACGAGCAATGAGACAGACCTCTTTCAGATAGATACTCCTAGCTGCATTGTTGTTATTCTATAAGGGTTACATAATCGAAAGGTTTAAATAAGAAATTATTGTAAAAAATGAATGGAAGACTTAACTAGTCTCGCAGAATTTACGAGAAAGCATCCTCAAATGGAAAATTCCGGTATGAAATATTTATTTCTTGGTGGTACCGCGGTTAGGCTACACCAAGAAAAAGAAAATAGTGCAAATAGGCGACAAATCTCTGACTTTGATATTATGGCTCTTGATGGGGAAAAGTATCCTGTCCACTCGTGTACTCCAAATAATATTTTTAGCTGTTTTTCTGTTTCCCAAGAAGAAGCGCTTGCCAACTATGACTCTACTGTGATCGATGGAACAAAATACTACTTCATGAATGGAGATTTTATCGTTGCATCTAAAACTTGTGCCATGGATCCACTTAGAGAAAAAGACTATTACGATGTTATTGAGTTAAACAGACTTGGAGTTGTTGATCTGAAGAATGTTGGTGAATTTTATAAGAAGGTTAAGCGATTCCCTCAAGATACGACCGTCGCGATAGAAACATTAGAGAAGTTGATATCTATGAACAGTAAAGGTAATCTACAATTGTTTTCTGCGTTTCCAAATTTGGTAAGTCTTTTATCTTCTAGCGATGACCCTTCGCAGCTGTTGTCTGACATTTCAAATCATTCCTCCTCGCATCATATCCCTTACGAATTTGCGCAAGTTCTTGGTAGCATATGCGCTTTTGTGCGTGAGGTTCCTCTGTCTCAAAGAGATGCTGTTGCCAATGGACTTCTTGACCTTAGCGCCGAACAAAGCTATCAACTATTTGACGAGAGAATACATAAGGGGCTCATTCCTGCATATAAAGGCATGAAGCCGGGCGAAAGGAAGCGCATTATTCAAAAGATTGTTGATGGAGATTTTCGCTGTTCTTGATTTACTATTTTTTATAAGCTATCTATTGGAGATTTAATCTTTTTTAGCTCCTGCGTGGAAAGATGTGTATAAATTTCGGTTGTAGATATTGAACTGTGCCCTAAAAGTTTCTGTATTTTTCTAATGTCTACTTCATTTTCTAATAAATGTGTTGCAAATGAATGACGCAAAGTGTGTGTATGAACTTCGTCTGAGAGATTAGCCTTTTGTGCAGCTTTTTTGACTATCTTTTGGATGTTCCTTGTTGAAAGCTTACCTTTTGGCCCCGTAAACAAGAATTCCATCCCGAGTTCTTTTTGTCGTTTTGTTTGACTCTGAAGATCTTCTTCCAAAAATGAGGGTATATTGAAAATTCTGTCTTTTTTTCCTTTTGATTGTTTTATGTGTCCTATATTTTCATTGAAGTTTAGATCCTTAATCCTTAGGTTTGTTAATTCAGACACCCTCATCCCACAAGCGTAAATTATTGATAGAATTAGTTTGGACTTTTGATTTGGAATCGCATTAAGGAGAAGTTTTACCTCTCGTTTAGATAGAACTGTCGGCAATATTTTTTCCCTTTTTGGACGTTTTATTGAAATTGTGATATCTCTCTTGACAGCTAGGGTATAAGCAAACTTGATTGCGGCCAAAAAAAGGATTACAGAACTTGCCTTGGAATCTTGGAGGTTTTTTACCATGTAGGTCTTTACGTCTTCAGACGTTATATTTTCAGGATCCTTTTGTATAAAGTCTAATAGCTTAGCATTGGCGTCTAGGTAATTCCTAATTGTGTATGGTGAGTGCTTAGAAATTGACAATTCTGTTTCAATAATCTCTAAAAATTGGCCTTTATCCATCTTCACCTCTTTAGATATTGTGCGAACTTCTATTTAAACTTATGTCTTGTCTTTATGGAGTTATTCGGTGTAGCGGCCTATTGATCTTTTGGTTTAATCTGGAAGATTCGCCCCACTCGTTTGCTTGGATTTTATCGTCGGTGGAGATAATCTTTTTCTTCTATTTATTGCTTTAATTTTAACCCTCATTTTTCTCTTTTTTTGTAGGGATTTGTTGCCAAACTCACTTTTCTAATTTTTTAAGCTATTCTAACTCTCACTTTTCTTTTTCTTGTAAGGTAGTTTATTGTGGTTGTACGAACTTATTTCATAAAGTTTAGCTAATCTATACTTTAATGGTTGATTTGGCTGATTAAAGCGTCTCAAGAGTACTTTTTTGTCTAAGTAGAAAAGATATCATCTATAGATCAATCATTTAACAGAAAGGATGCACTTGCTAATGTAAACTATTGTGCTTTTTGGCTAGATAGTGAATGATAATCTACTTTTTCACTGATTGGGAGCCTGTATCCTAGCTTTGCAAGTTCAGCAAACACTTCAAACTTGTATTTATAGTTGTTAATCATCCTGTGGTGATTCGGGCAAAGGCCTATTAGGTTGCTTTCTGCATTATTCTTCTTGTTGGCGTCGAGATGATGAATGTCCACTACCTTGTCAAAACCACAGATTACACACTTTTCAGTTGTTTTTTGGTATGTTTTTATGCTAATTTTGTTCTTTTTCCGCTGTTGATATGCCTTGTTTTTGTCTTGGTGAAATGTGTAGTTGTAACAACCAGCGCATAATCCCTTAGCATGTATTGCAAGTTTTCTTTTACATCGCTTGCAGGTTAAGATTTTTGGCTTGAAATATAGCTTCTTGTAACAACTATAGCAAAGCCCTTTGGCATGATGGTCTTTTTCCTGCTTGCAGTTGTCACACTCCTTTATCACCCACTTTTAGAACGTTCGCATATAAAAACTTTGTGGGAACGGGCTATTTTCGTTCGTTTTGTACAGTAAGAACTTCATACAATGTATATTATGCGAACTAAGCTCTAAAATCTGTTTTTCTGTGGTTTTTTGATTATTTAGAATGTCAATACTGTGTGCTCTATGTTATGTGGTCTGATGGGTATTTTCTAAATATGGCGACTGGGTGTTTTCCCGAGATTTGGGCTAGGATCTTAGTCGGCTAATTGTGTGATTTCTGTTTGACATTGGATACTTGGATACTTGCGTTGTTTATAGTATGAAAAGTCTAGCGAATGGCCTCTGCCTATATGTAGAATCTAGCTTATTTGCATTACATTAAGTAAGTTGCTGATTTTTGTCTCTTAGTGTATTAATTCTTTTTTCTTGTCAATATTGAAAAAGCACCGAATGTAATTAGAAGTGCTAATACCAACAGGATTAGATAAGATTCCGTCATTGAGGTGGTATATCCGAAAAAGAAGGTCTTTAGCTCTGTTGTACACATTAGATCTGGACTTAGGCGACACATTTTCCAGCTATAAATTGCATTTGGCACATTGGCTCCTGTCTGGCATGGGACTATTGGGAAGAGTATAGAGAGTGCTAATACTGCTGAAGAGATTATCCAAGAATAGGTTGCCTTTTGCTTGAAATGCATGTCTTTTTTAGGTATTGTTTGTTTATAAATATTTGTGAGGTTGGCCTTCTCTGCTTTTGGACGGACAATGTTTGTTTATCCCTCACGTGTTGGACAGGCGTGGACAGGTGTTTGGATGGGTGTTTGTATCACTGTGTGGCAGTATTTTTCCCGTCGGTAAATCATTTTTCTATCATTTTTTCATAAAATTAGGCACTTGTGTGGGCTAAACGGCTGTTTGTGTGCTGTTTGCTGTCCAAACAGACAGAAAGGTTTATAAGTAAAGGTGTGTTTTATTGATTAAGATGTTTGGTTTTTTGGGTGGTAAAAAGAAAGTTGACAAACTACGAAAGGAAGTTCAAGATTCTTTTGAAAATGTGAAGGGTGATATTGGAAAAGTTGGGGACTGGATTAAACATATCGACGTGAAATCCGAAAGTTATAAAACAGACATAGAAAAGTTGAGATCTGATATTGTTGCCCTTAATGTGGTAGTTGATGAGATGAAAAATAGCATTTCTTTTCTAAATCCTGGGATTATCCCTCCTGCCAAGGAGCTTGTCCAAACAGCTGTTCAAACACAAACAAACAGGCTCCCTGTCCAAACAGGCGTCCAAACAGCTGTTCAAACAGGCAATTTAGAACAGTTGACGATGATGGAGAGGGCGATAGTATATGTGTTTTTCAATAATGAAAACAAATTAAGCTATGAGGATGTTAGTATGATTCTTGGAAAGGACAAAAGTACTATCCGTGGACAAATAAATAATATAAAACAGAAGAATCCTGGAATTATTGAAGAAATACGAGAGCTAAATGGCAAGAAGAGACTGTATATTAGCACTGAGAACAAAAAAAAGATGCTTAAAAGCGTAAAAGTGAGAGTTAAAAAGGAGAAAAATCACTAAAAAAATAGAATTGTGAGGGTTAAAAAGTTTAATTTTTACAAATGGGTGTAATTAGTGGATATTGGTGTTTTTCTCTTGTTTTAGGCAGAAAAGAGAGTATTGGCGGGCTTGCAGAAAAGCCTTTTGACAATCCAGTGTCTAAGTTTAATTTTTACCGACGGTAAAACTAAAAGACAAGCTCAAATAAGTAAGATTTGGGGTTAAAAGAGACCTAAGGAAAGTTGGCCGTTAAGCCGAATAAGTTAGTTAAATAATTTTGTTGTTTAAGCATCTCTTAATGCAATTATCGTCGATAATGATATGTTTTTTCGCAAGCTTGGGGAGATTGAGAGCAGAATCTGCTTATTATTAACCTTTTCTTTTATAATTGGTACTTCTTTTAAAATGAGGCGGTTGGTATAGTCTCTTATTGACGACTCACTGAGTGTTAAATGCTGAGCTATAGATTTATAGGTTATCTGCCTGTTCTGGTCTTGAAAGCTATAGATCGTTGTAAAAACAAGCATCTCTTGTGGCGTCAGTGAGTGGAATTTGCGCCTTATTTCTTCTTTCAAGCTATCAAGTGAGTGTCTGACCTCTTCCGCCTCATCAAAGGTGTTTTGCTTATGAAACAACCTATTTTTTCCCAGTTTGTCTGTTTGTTTGTCTGTTTGTTTGTCTGTTGGAACCCCACCATTTCCTATGGAAAATGGTATATTTTGTATTTTAAGAGGCTCTGCGGCTATATTTTGTGTTGGAGTGTCTGTTGGATGGGGTTGTCTGTTTGTCTGTTGGGTCTCCGATCGGTGAACTATTTGATGTGTAGTTGGGACTTGGTTTTTAGCAATATTTTGTACTTCTTGTCTTAAGGTTGCTAGTTCTACCTGGATGGAATAAATATCTTTCTTGATTCTGCTAAAAGCCTCTTTTATTAGGTCCATAAACATATTGACAAAAAAAGAGTTTATAATATTATATATTCTAGAATGTATGTTTTTGAATATGGCTATTGGTTTTCTGAGTATGCTTCATGAACTTTATTTGAAATTCTCCACCTTAACCTCCTGAGATACACTACGCCTTCTGGGTTTCTATTAATTTTTATTATAAGTTTTTCCTTTTCTAGCTCTATTAATTGAATTTTTATAAATTCTTCGTCCCTTGCAAGCTCTGTTGCGATGTCTGACGTAAATGGTTGATTAGGGAATGTTGAATATAAATAGAACAGTATTTGCTCTTTGATTTTTTGGATTTTTTGTTTTGATATTTTTGGCATAAAGATCTAGAGTTATTCGGTTTTAAAAATGTTGTGGAAAAGTTGTTAAAATTTGTACCTTTATTTTTTTCTAGCTGCTTTCTTAGTCATTTTCTTTTTTGCTTTCTTCGCGGAAGTTTTTCTCGGGTTATTGTTTAGATGCCCTATTGCGTATCCTTTTTTTGTTAATTCTTTTATGTCTTTGGCAAATTCTCTATTTTCTGGCTTAATCATCCGTCCAGCTGTTGTATGTGTAGCGTGAATAGTTTTTGATTTTACCGATGCTACATATGGGTATGCCTTCATTGGATTTTTGTTAACTGGTATAGTTACTGGGGCTGAAACCCTCTTTATTATTGGTTTTTCAATGTATTTTATCCTTTCGACTGGTTTTTCTATAATTTTTATTACTGGTTTTTCTATCTTCTTCTCGATTACTTTGATTGTTGGTTTTTCTATTTGTTTTGTCCTTTCTTTCTCTATGGTTTTTTGATATGGTGGATTGAGAAGAAAGTACAATGCAATTGCGTATAATACTACGCTAATTAAAACTATTATAAGAGATCCTGATAGTCCTGTGTTTAGTGAGAATAGCAGAATGAGGTCTACTATAAGTAACACAAATCCAACCACTAGTGCAATTTGTATGTTTTTCATGCTCCATAATTTTTCATTAGTAATGTTTAATGTCGAAGGGTCATTATTTTCTGGGAATGGTTTTCTATTTTGGATCATCCCCCTCTGTTTTCTTCGGTGATTTTGCTTTAAGAGTGGTTTTTTGAAAAGAAAGTTCTGGTTTTTATTTTGATTTTCTCCTCTCATAAAGGATCTTAGAAATGTTAGTTTAAATAACTTATTGTTTTGGGGCTAATTCTGGCAATCTTATATGTATTGGTAAGCCCAACTCTTCTTCTATCTCAAAAGCTCTTATGGATGCTTTTTGTATAATCATATTCATAATTTTTATTTGTTCTGCTGATTGGAAGTTTTTATTTTTATATTCCTCTAATATTTTTTTTGTTGTCTTAGAGTCTGTTCCTAAAAAAAGAATTCCTTCTATCTCCACCTTTCCTAGTTCTCCGTAGTCTATTTCAAAGGAATAGTCAGCCTTTATGCTTTCAATTTTTGAATTGGTTGGCTTAAATTTTTCCATACTTTTAATTTTAATATTTTGGTTCATTGAGATTTTTCCTGAGAATTCCATTTCTCTATTCCCACTTACTTTTGTCAATCTTGAGCTCATTAAGGTTATTTGTATTTCCATAGTTTTTCCTATTTATTAGGGTTTAAAAGGTTTATTGTGTTTTAATTTATAATAAGTCTTCTTCTGAGACTACTACAAAATCTCCTACTGCTATTACAGAATTATATGGGACTAATGCCTCTTTGTTTGATGTTCTTTCCAGCGATAGGTTTGCCGTATAGGTTGTAAGATCCTTTAACACAACATGGATTAACTCCCCTGTTCTTGTTTCAAACGTTATATCCTTTACAATTCCTAGTTTTTTACCTTCTTTTGTTACAACCTGTTTCCCGAGGAGAGATTTGAACGGTTTTTTATCCATAGGTTAATTTGATTGAAGATATTTATAAATGTTTGTGTGATTTGGTATATATATTAACGAGAGATGTTGAAAATATTTTCATTAGATTGGTTGGTTTTATTGAGGTAATCTCTGACCCCCTTGTTTCCTTTGGAGGTTTTTTAAAAAGAAATAGGTGTTTTTCCATTTGAAATTTTAAGTATTTCATTTATAAAGTTTTATATTATATATTATATATATTATATTATAGTATATTATAGTATATATAAAGAATATTTGAAATTTTTAAGTTTTATCGAGGTAAGTTGCATAGGAAATAATGGTGTAGGTGTAAAATTAACTTAATCTCCATAGGAAATAGAGGACAATGAAACCATAGCTTCCAATGTAGTAATATTTAAATACTCTAAGGGTTTATTTTTTGTATAAAAATGGTAGTTGAGTTGAATGAAATTTTTGAGAGTGCTGTTAACAATAGTGTTTTTAAGGATAAGTCTGTTTTGCAAGCTCGATACACGCCAGAAAGTATTCCTCACAGAGATGAACAAATTAAGTCTATTGCAGGGATATTAGCATCCAGCTTAAGGGAAGAGCGTCCTAGTAATTTGTTTGTTTATGGAAAAACAGGAACAGGTAAAACATTGAGTGTTTTGTATGTAAAAGATGAATTAAGTAAAAAAGCAGAACAGTTAGAGGTAGATCTTAGATTTGAGTATATAAATTGTAAACTTAGAAAAGTGGCCGATACCGAATATAGAATTTTGGCAGCATTAATTGAAAAATTAGGAGGAAGTGTTCCTGCAACAGGTCTTCCAACAGATAAGGTTTGGAGAAAATTTATTGAAATTGTGGATAGTAAAAAGCAATTAATTGTCTTTATTTTTGATGAAATAGACCAAGCAATCAAAAAAATGAGTGATACCTTTCTATATTCTATGACCCGTTTAAATCAAGAGTTGGTGAATGCACAAATTTCTCTAATCGGAATTAGTAATGATGTAACCTTTTTAGACCATGTTGACCCGAGAGTTAGAAGTAGTCTTGGCGAAGAAGAATTTGTTTTCCCCCCATATAATGCTATTCAGCTTCAAGATATCTTAAACGAGAGATGCAAGTTAGCTTTTCACGAGAACGTCATCAACCCTGGTGTTACAGCTAAATGCGCCGCTTATGCGGCTAGAGAACATGGTGATGCAAGGAGAGCCCTTGATTTATTAAGAGTCGCTGGAGAGCTCTCAGAGAGAGAATCTAAAGAGAAGGTTGAGGAGGACTATATAGATCTTGCAAACCATAAAATAGAAAAGGATAAAATCTTGGATATAGTGGAAACTATTCCAAAACAACATCAACTTGTATTATATACAATTGTTCAACTAACCAGACAACAACAAACTCATAAAATAGATAAATTCTTTACAGGTGATGTCTATAATCTTTATCAGGATGTTTGTATAAGAACAAAAACCGATAGCCTGACTCAACGTAGGATTAGTGATATATTAGCGGATATCGATATGCTTGGTATAATTAATGCAAAAGTTATTAGCAAGGGTCGACATGGTAGAACCAGAGAAATAAGACTTAGTATATCAAACACGCTTCTTGAAAAAATTGAAGATATGTTGGCAGAGAATCTAGGTCTTTAAATAATTGCTATTTTAGCATACAAAAATATAAAAAGTCTTTTTGCTTTTTTTAAATATTAAACAAAATCACTGAGGCCAAGATGCAATCATCTGTAGTGCTTCGTTTTTATAAATAAAATGGTTGATATTTTATTAAAAGAATGTATGAGAAATGGAATTTTACTAGATTTAGAATTTCGTGACCTGATGAATCATCTTTCGGATGAAAATATTTTGAAATTAGTAAAGGCGATTTCTAATTCAGGATTAAGTAATAAAATATTAAATAAAAATATTTTCATTAAAAATATCGATGAAATTAGGACCAACCTGTTAAAGTCTAATAATAAAAATTCAGTTTCAAAAATTCTCTCAAAAATTCTCTATAATGAGATTGCACCCTTGGGTGATGAAGCCTTTGTTAATAACACAATGTTAAAACCCAAAGTAAAAAATGTTAATGTATTGTCTTCTCCAGCTTTTACTAAGAGAAAAATTACAGTAAGGGAGTTTACTCGTCATTTTAAGAGTAGATACGAGAAAATTAGGAATATTTTAGAGGAAAAAAATCTGGAGAATTTAACGTCAATTAGAAAAATTGGATACAGCAAGGGAAATTATACTATTATTGTTGCGGTTCTAGACAAAAAGATAACAAAAAATAAAAATATTCTTTTAGAGGTAGAAGATTTAACTGGAGCATCAAAGGTTCTAATTAACAGTTCAAAGACAGAGCTTTTTAGCGTTGGTAAATCAATTTTAGAGGATGATATTATCTCTATCAATGTAAATGGAGGAGGAGATATTTTATTTGCGAATAGTGTTATTTATCCCGATGCATCAATCGGTTGCAAAAAGTATTCAAATGAAGAGGATTTGATTGCATTCATCAGTGATATGCATATCGGGAGCAAGATGTTTCTTGAAGAGAATTTTTTAAAATTTATAAAATGGCTAAATGGGGAAGAGGGTTCTGGTGACCAAAAAGAACTTGCTAAAAAAATTAAATACTTATTTATTGCAGGAGATGCAGTTGATGGCGTGAATCATGGTCCAGGCCAGGAAAAATATTTGAATATTAAAACCACTGCCGGGCAGTATAAAAAACTTGAAGAACTACTTAGCCTTATTAGGCGAGATGTTCAAATTATAATGTGTCCAGGCCAGCATGATGCAGTTTGGGTTGGGGAACCCCAGCCAATAATTAATAAAAAATTTGCACCCGGCCTGTATGATTTAGAAAATTTACACTTAGTTCCAAATCCCTCACTTGTTGAAGTAGCCGAATTTAGTGTTTTGATGTATCACGGTGCCAGTATAAATTATTTTATAAATGAACTTCCTGAAATAAGAGTAAAATATAAGCATGATGCTCCGACCAAAGTTGTTAGAGAAATGCTAAAAAGGCGTCATTTAGCGCCATTCCACGGTCTTGCAGATTATATACCATGCGAAGAAGATAGCCTTGTTATTGACAATATCCCAGATATTTTGTTTACTGGAGATCAACATAGAGCAGAGTTTTCTACGGTAAATAATATACTTCTTATTTCAGGATCGTGTTGGCAATCTATCACGCCATTTGAAGAGAAAGCAGGGAACAATCCAGATCCATGTAAAGTACCTATTTTTAATCCCAAAACAAGAGAAATAAGGATATTGGATTTTGGTAATACAGAAGAAGGAATTAAGGAAGAGAATGGCAGTAAGAATCGGGACGATTCGGAGGACCTAGGATGAGCAATAACCCCGTATGGAATCCAGAGGGTTATTTTCTTAATCTGGAGAAATCAGTTCTTAAAGAATATGAAGTTGCCAATATGGCTCGTTCCAAAGGATTTGATCCGGCTAGAAAAGTTGAAATTCCTCTAGCGGTTAATATGGCAGAAAAAGCGGTTAATTTAATATCTACTATTTATTCAGATATTCCAGTTGACAAGATTAGTAAAAGAATTTTAGAACTTGAAAACAAGCACGGGAGGCTTGATACCACTGTTGCATTTGCTATTGCGCGTGAAATTTCTGAAGAAAAATTTTGTAAGTTTGAGGACCAACTTAAAGCGATTGATTGTGGAATACGTGTTGGATTTTCGTATTTGACCTTGGGGGTTGTTGCTTCTCCGACAGAGGGCTATACGGGGCTTAGTCTTGGCAAAACAAAAGAGGGAAAAGATTATTTTATCGCTAAATTTAGTGGACCAATTCGTTCAGCTGGTACCACGGCTACATGTTTGGTTTTAATGCTAATTGATTATTTGCGTGAACATTTTGGTTATGCAAAATATGATCCTACAGAGGAAGAGGTTGGGCGATATGTAACAGAAAATGTCGATTATCATGAAAGAGTTGCAAATCTAGCATATTTTCCCACTGAAGACGAGATGGTTTTTTTAGCAGAAAGATTGCCCTTCCAAATTGACGGTGACCCAACGGACAAAAGAGAGGTTTCTAATCATAAGGATCTAGAAAGAGTTGAAACAAATTTTATTAGAGGTGGAATGTGTTTAATTTTTAGCGAAGGATTGGCCCAGAAGGCGGAAAAAGCACTTGGTCGTTTGAGTAGCCCGAAGAAAAATGGTTTAGTTTGTACTGGTTGGGATTTTTTACATGATTATCTTGAATTGCACAAAAAGAGAGAAGGAGGAGCGGGGGAGGTTGTGGCAACCTATATTAAAGATCTGGTTGCAGGACGTCCAGTTTATGGCCACCCAGGCAGGAGTGGCGGCTTTAGGCTTAGGTACGGTAGGGGCCGAACTTCTGGTTTTAGTGCGACTTCTCTTCATCCAGCCACGATGGGAGTAAGTGGAGGATTTTTGTCTAATGGAACTCAATTAAAAATTGAAAAGCCAACCAAGGGGTGTATTATAACTTCATGCGACTCAATTGATGGCCCAATCGTTAAGCTTCGGGATGGCTCTGTTAAAAAATTGCAGGATTTTGAGACTGCTAAAAAACTATACGAGGATATTGATGAAATAATTTATCTTGGGGATATTTTGTTTCCTCTTGGTGACGTTATTGATAGAAATTTTGACCTACTAAAGCCCGGGTATGTTGAAGAGTGGTGGAGACTTGAGCTAGAAGATAAATTATCTAAGTCTGGTGAAAAATATGAAGAGATTGTTAATAAGCCAGTTAATTTTGAATGTGCTATGAAAATTAGTGAAAAATATGAAATTCCTATCCATCCAAAATTTATTTTTTACTGGACACAGATTGGAGTAGAAGATTTTTATTGGTTAATGGACTGGCTTCAGAATGGTGTGCTTGAAAAGGTTGCTGGTGGAAAATTGATTTTGCCATGGAGCGAAAGTGTTCGCGAGAAATTTAAGGAAGGCAAAAGAGCCTTAGAGTTACTGGGGGTTGAGCACTCTGTTGTTTTTGACAACATTATAATAGAAGAGGATTCTTCTGGGTTTCTTTTCAATTTAGGCATAGATCCTAATTCTGGAGGAACATTCGGAGAGAGAGTTTTGAAAATTATTAAAAGTAAGAATAAAGCAGTGGAGGTGTTGAAAATAATTAATTCTCTGTGTCGCTTTGAGATTAAAGACAAGGCTGGGAGCTTTATTGGTTCTAGGATGGGTAGGCCTGAAAAGGCTAAGCTTCGTAAGCTGCCAGGGAGCCCAAACGGATTGTTTCCGGTTTCTGATCAGGGAGGGAGGCTAAGAAGCGTTCAGGAAGCTTGTGTTATGGGATTTGTAAGGTCTAATTGGCCTACTTATAGATGCGAATGTGGAAATGAGACCATCTATTCTTTATGTGAGCAATGTGGAAAACCGACGGAGAGGTTTTATTATTGTATAGAATGTAAAGAGACCATGAAGTTTCCTTGCGAAAATCATGAGAGGAGGAATCGATTTACTAAACATAATGTTGAAATAAAGAAGTATTTTGATTCTGCTACGGGACTGTTGGGGTATAAGGATTATGAAATTCCTCCATTGGTTAAAGGGGTGAGGGCGCTAACCAACAAAGGCAATGATTTTGAACACTTATCAAAGGCAATATTGCGTGCCAAGTTTAATTTGGCAGTAAATAAGGATGGTACAATTCGTTATGATGGAACAGAGGTTCCACTGACTCATTTTAAGCCTAAGGAAATAGGTGTTAGCCTTGAGAAGCTTAAAGAGCTTGGTTATATTAATGATATCGAAGGAAATCCTTTGACAAGCATAGAACAGATTTTAGAGTTGAGGCCTCATGATATAATCCTTCCATCCTGTTCGGTTTCTGACGACGAGAAGGCTGATGACGTATTCTTTAATATCGCAGAATTTATTGATGAGGAATTGGAGAGGTTGTATAAACTACCACGTTATTATAATCTGAAAAATAAGTCTGATTTGATTGGCCAATTAATAGTGTGTATGGCCCCGCATAATTGCGCGGGGGTTATTGGTAGAATTATAGGATTTTGTGAAGTACAGGGAATTGTGGCATCTCCATATATGCATGCTGCAATCAGGAGAGATTGTGACGGGGATGAAGCAGCAGTTATGATGCTTATGGATGTTTTGATCAACTTTTCTCGTAAATTTTTGCCAAGTCATAGAGGAGGTACGCAGGATGCTCCCCTTGTTTTAAATGCGCGAATTGATGCAGGAGAGGTTGATGACCAAATTTTGAATTTTGAAACATGTAATGGTTATCCATTGAGTGTTTATCGATTGGCAGAGCAAGAGGCTTCTTCTAGTAAATGCAATATTGAAACAGTTAAAACTAGACTAGATAATGGGGTAAATCCTTTTGTGGGAGCAGGGTTTACGCATTGTACAGATAATTTCAACGCAGGCTTTGTTAATGGGTCGTATAAGGTTCTTCCAACCATGAAGGAAAAAGTTGAAAAGCAGATGGAGTTAGTTGAAAAGATCAGGGCAGTAGATACAGTTGATGTTGCTAGACTTATGATAGAAAGACATTTTATTCGCGATATTAGGGGAAATTTGCGTAAGTTTTCAAGACAAAAATTTAGATGTAGTAATTGTAATAAAAAATTTAGAAGACCTCCATTGGCTGGAGAATGTTCATGTGGCGGAAAGATTATTTTCACAATAAGTGAGGGGTCAATTAAGAAATATTTAGAATTAGCGACAAATTTGGCGAATAAATACAATATCCCTCCATATACAAAAGAGGGTATTGACTTAGCTAGGGAATACATAGAGTCTATTTTTGGCGAGACAGAAGAAAAACAGGTTGAGCTTGATGAGTTTGTTGGGTAGGTGCGGGCCATAGAGGCTTTTGTTTTAACTCATTAATTATAATCCCATGTTCAACTTTGGAGTGATTCTACATATTTTATCACCATAATGAATTTAAACAAAAGATGCTCTTTTTATTTATGGGATTTACGCATTTGCATTTACACACAGAATACAGTCTTCTTGATGGTGCTACTAAGATAAAAGAACTGTTCCCACGGCTTAAAGAACTCGGGATGGATACGGTTGCCATTACAGAACATGGAAACATGGGGGCTATGATAAAGAAGTACAATCTAGCCAAGAAAGAGGGGGTTAAATTGATTTTTGGATTTGAACCATATATCTGCGATGATCATACGTCTAGAGTGAGAACCAAAAGAGATTTCCATCTTATCTTGTTAGCAAAGGACCTAGAGGGATATAAGAATCTTATAAAATTGGTTTCTATTTCTAATAATGAAGGGTTTTATTATCGTCCCAGAGTAGATAAGGCTCTTTTGAGAAAATATTCCAAGGGCCTGATTTGCATGAGTGCTTGCATAGCTAATGATATTGCCCAGTCCGTTATTGAAGGAAACGAGCCAGCAGCAAAAAAGCTAATTGAAGAATATTTAGATATATTTGGAAAGGAGGATTTTTACTTTGAAGTTCAAAACCACAGTATTCCGGAAGAGAAAAAAGTAATGGAGTTTTATCAAAGAATGTCAAAGGAATATGACGTAAAAATTGTTGCTACAACAGATTCGCACTTTTTGAAATCAGACGATGCTTATGCTCATGAGGTTATGCTTTCCATTCAAACCAATGGAGACATGAGCGATCCAAATCGTTTTCGGTTTGATGGAGAGGGGTATCATGTTATGAGCGAGGAGGAGGTTCTGAATCTTTTCCCAAGCAATCCAGAGTATGTTGAAGCTTCTTCGGAGGTTGCCAAGAGGTGTAATGTTGAACTAGAGATGGGTGATCCGATTTTTCCACACTTTGATTCCCCTGATGGCATGAGCCATAAGGAGCACTTGTATAAGTGGTGTAAAGATGGTGTTGATAGAATTTATGGCGATGAAGATAATTATAAAGAGGCGATTGATAGAATGAATTTCGAATTGGGAGTTATTGGGAAGATGGGCTTTGAGGCGTATTTCTTGATTGTTGCGGATTTCATTCAGGCTGCTAAAAAGTTTTGTCAAGTCGGCCCTGGTCGTGGTAGTGGTGCAGGGTCTATTGTTGCCTATAGCTTAGGAATAACACAGTTGGATCCTCTGAAGTTGGGGTTACTTTTTGAAAGATTTCTGAATCCCGACAGGATTAGTTTGCCAGATTTTGATATAGATTTCGGAGACAAGGACATTGTCCTTGATTATGTTCGGAAAAAATACGGCGAAGACAAAATTGCTATGATTGGTACGTTTGGTACGATGTCTGCCAAGGCGGTCTTAAAAGATGTCATGAGAGTTTTTAGAATTCCATTTGATGAGGCCAATGCTATTACAAAATTGGTCAGTGAGAAAACGATTGAAAAATCTTTAAATGCTAAAACCGATGGCGGTAATTTTACTCCCGATGCTGAAGAGTTGCAGAAGTTGGCAAAAAAACACGAGCAGATTTTTGATATTGCAAAAAGATTAGAGGGGTGTGTGCGCCATAAGGGGGTCCATGCCTGTGGGGTAGTTTGGGGGCGGGAGGCTATTTCTCATTATCTTCCTGTCTATGGGCGACAGGGTGATGTTATTACTCAGGTTGAAGGCCCCGATATAGAAACATACGGACTGGTTAAATTTGACTTTTTAGGACTTGAAACGTTAAACATTATTAAGAAGGTTTTAGACGCGATCGGGGAGGATGGAAAGTGGCTTGAAGGTATCCCAATGGATGATGACAATGTTTACAAGATGCTTCGTCACGGTGAGACGAATGGGGTTTTTCAAATTGAAAGCGAAGGGATGAAGAAGACATTGAGGTCTGTACAGCCGACGTGTTTTGATGATATTATCGCTATTGTTGCTCTTTATCGCCCAGGGCCAATGCAGTATTTGGAAGTCTATGGGAACCGAAAGCATGGTAGAGACAAACCTGTTTATCCGCATCCGAACGCAGAAAAGATTTTGGCACCTACATATGGCATAATGGTTTATCAGGAACAAGTTATGCAGCTATCAAGGGCGTTAGCAGGGTTTTCTAGAGGTGATTCTGATGTTTTAAGAAAAGCCATTGGGAAGAAAAAAATGGATCTTATGGAGAAGATGGAGGCACAATTTAAAGAGGGGTGCGTTGAGCATTCTGGTATGGATCCAAAAAAAGTTGCTCAGCTGTGGGATGATATTGTAAAATTCGCAGAATACTCTTTCAATAAGAGTCATGCTGCAGCCTACGCATTAATTAGTTATAGAACTGCTTATCTAAAGAAATATTTCCCAGTAGAATTTTATGCTGCGACAATTTCATCTTCCGTTGGCAATCCAGAGAAGTTAGCATTTTACCTGGAAGCAGCTAGAAAGGAAGGTATTGAAATTTTGACACCAGATATCAATACTTCCCAAGAGTCATTTAGTGTTGTTGAAGTTGAAAATTCAGATGGATCCAAAAAGAAAGTAATCCGTGTCGGTCTGTCCGGAATCAAAAATGTTGGCGGTGAGGCTGTAAAGAGCATTTTGGCCAGTAGGCCGTATAAAGACTATCAAGACTTTGTTAATCGTGTTGACTTGTCCAAAGTTAACAAAAGAGTGTGCCATAGTTTAATCTCGGTTGGATGTTTTGATGAGTTGGGGATTAATAGGGCCAGCCTTTTAGAAGTTTATATTAATGTTCAGAAAACAGATGGTAAAGAAAAGCAGATGACATTATTCGGAGGAGTTGCTAACAAAATTGAATATTCTGATCTTCCACCAATGTCTCTTCGTGAAAAGTTAAGTCTGGAAGAGGAGTTATTGGGGGTTTGCATTTCTGGACATATAATGGATACGTTTGGAAGCTATGGCAACGGGGCCATAAGTCTTAATAATCTTAAGCACGATGTTGAGGCAGAAGTCTTTGGTGTCGTGAAAAGGTACACAAGAATAGTAACCAAGAGCGGTGCAGATATGGCGTTTATGGATATTTCAGATAGAAGTGGGGAATGCAAGGTCACAGTTTTTCCTAGAGATTTTGAGGAACACCTAATTGGGCAAAAGGTTGACGAAGGAGACGCTGTTCTTTTAAGCGGAAAGTTTGTTGAGAACAAGGAGTTTGGAGATGCATTTGTCGCAAATAACGTTAGAGTTGTTAAGGCCGAGAAGATAGAAGTCAAATAGAAAATAGTTTTTTAGAAAGGGAAATAAAACAATATCGTTGGGATCAGAAGGCAGCCCATTAGGAGACTCTTTCTTGCTCCTATTAAAGTACAAAGCAGCCCAAGACATGTTGATACCATAAGAACAAAAATACCAAGAAATCCAGAGATAGCAAATGTGATAGCCACAAGAAGCAACAAGATTACTTTAGATGTTTTGTCATAATTTATTCTATGGAGATTTTTCGCAATCTTTTTTGATAGTTGAATGGTCAGAGGAATTGAAATTGATGCAGCTATTATCATTGCAAGTGAAATAAATAAAAGGTTCTGTGGAGTTATCGTAATTAATTCAGAAATCGCACTTGCCGCCCCTGTTCTTGATTTTCCTATAAGATATAGTGTGAAGAAGGAAGTGCTTATTACGAGAGTGTTAATACTTCCCAATAGAATTAAAAACTGATCTTCAGATATTTTTTTTGAAAGCTTTGACCCAATTATCGCTGCCTGACTTGACCCAAGTCCTGGTAGGAATGAACATATTGGAGAGACAATCATTGTTGTTATAAGTGGTTTTATTAGCTCTTTCTTTTTAAATTCTAATTTTCCGACTTTCTGTTTCGGAGGAACTGTATTTTGCTTAATCGAATAAATTATAGTTGATGTTCCGAATAATCCCGTCAATAATGGCAGGAGGGGTTCACTCATATTTAGGCCGAGGGTTCCAATTCCCAAAACCCCTGCCAATATAAAAATAAGAACACTATTTGTTTTATTCTTAGTATCAGTTACTAAAAATATTGAAATCCAAATAAGTAGCCAGGCCATCATTCTTTCTATAAAGTCTATTGTTAGAGGTACTATCAAAAAGAAAAATGGAAGGACTATTGTTAATAAAAAAATTGCTGAAGCAGAACCTAACAAAGTTAGCTTTACCGCGGCATGTGCCTTTCCCCCCAGAAGATATTTATGCCCAGGTAGAACAGATAGAGCCGTGTCCTCATCTGGAGCGCCTAAGTAAATTGAGGGAATAAAGTCTAGAAACGAATGCGTTGTTGCCATTGCAACGATAAAAATCGCCAAAACAAGATTATCTAGTCCAATTAGGACAGTTGCCGAAAGGCTTAGCATAATCAAGGCGATTAGATTTGTGTGGATTCCAGGGATTAGGCCGGTGAATGTTCCAAAAAGTATCCCTAGCAAAATAGCCAGGATGATTTCAAAAATCATTTCAAAGCCTCTATTCTGTCTGCAATGATTTGTTTATTATTTCTATAAGTATCTTCTCTCCCATAAACCCTAATCTCTTGTCCTTTTGCTAAATCAAGGTTTGAACTTTCAAAAAGTATTATATCTCTTGATTCATCATTTATGGTAATTCTTGTCTGTTTTTCTGTAGTTTTAATTTCAGAAATTATTCCTTCTGCAATTGGTTTTTGATTTTGAGCAAAAATTAGTATAAAGAGTATTCCAAGAATTGTTAGGAACAATAGCAATTTGATCAGTTTTTCCTGGCTCATTTTGTATGAAATTCTATAGTGTCTTTGTCTTTTAGAATATGGTCTATTCCTACTGTTTGTCCACCAAACTTAGATGATGGACCCCAGATTCTGGAAGTCTTAATTTGCTTCGAAAAGTTTTTTCTTATTTTTTCCGCTGCTTCTTTTATGTTAGAATCTTTTTTCAAGATCATGGGCTCCTTCGTTGGGATTTTCCCAGGTTCTTTCGTGTAGATTCTTATAATCGGGAAGCTCTCGAAGATTTTCTTTTTCAATTCTTTTATTTTTAGCTGGCTTTCCTTATTAGAAAAAAATATGAAGTCTAATTTTTTATATTTTGACCTCAGAGTAGCTTTTATTTTTCTTCGCTCCATATCGGTTAGTGAATCCACCTTATTCAGAATCCAAATCTTTTTTGCCTTTGACTTCCAGATGGCTCTTTCCAGGTCTCTTATTTGATTTAGGTTTTCAAAAATAATTAGTAACGTATCGGTGGAATTTACTAAAGATTTGTCCTGATTTGGTATTGGTGCATCGTCTATGAGCTGAATCCTTGCATCTTCATATTCTATTATTCCCAGTATTGGTGAGTGAGTCGTGAATTGGTGTGGCGATACCTTGCTTTTTAGTTTTTTAGTTGTTAGCAGATTAAATAATGTTGATTTGCCAGAATTTGGTAATCCGATTAATGTACATTGCATATCATTCTTCTTGATTCCTTCTCTCGAGCCTTTCCCGGCCTTTTTTCTTCTCTCAACACCTTCCGTCAGCTTTTTTAGTCTGTTTGTGAGGTTTCGCCTCATGTTTTCTGATGATTTATGCTTTGGGCACTCTTTCATCATAATTTCTAAGCATGCGATTCTTTCTTCGTCTGTGGTTGCTGTTCTGAAGTCCTCTTCTGCTCTCTGATAGAAAGGTGATTGGTTTGTTGATGCCATTATATTATCCAGATGGAAATCTTTATAAACTTTCTTTTGTCTGATGATTTATGGTCAGAAAAACTTTAAAGAGTGTTGATGTTCTTTCTCTTGCGAATGTTATGGGATTGTTATATCTTGTTTTGGGTTTCTTGTATGGGATCTTGCTTTTGTTGGATAATTACGTGAATCTTGCTATATGGGATTTTACAGTTCTTCCTATAGCGATTATCTCTCTTGGACTTTCTGGATGGGTCGGTGGAATTCTTTGTGGTTGGATATATAACATTGTTGCTTCGCGAATAGGTGGAGTTAAGTTTAACCTCAATTAGATCAACAATTAAATTCTTAAACCTCCTCTTTTTTAACATTTTATGAAATTGGGCGTACTTTTTAGTGGAGGGAAAGATTCTACGTATGCTGCCCTTTTAGCAAAACGAGCAGGGCATGAGCTGGCTTGTTTTTTGACAGTTGATTCGGAAAACGAGAATAGCTTTATGTTTCACACACCAGCGATTAAGTTAACAAAGCTCCAATCAAAACTGGCCGATGTTCCATTTTTACTTCGGAAGACCAATGGAAAGAAGGAGTTAGAGCTTTTTGATTTAGAAGAATTGATTAAAGATGCAATAGAAAGATATAATATCGACGGTATTGTTACCGGAGCTGTTGAAAGTGTTTACCAGGCTTCTCGTGTTCAAGAAATTTGTGATAAATTGGAAGTTCAGTGCTTTAATCCTCTTTGGCAAAAGAACCAGTGGGAATTGTTAGATGAATTAATTGAATCAGGTTTTGATATGAGAATTGTTGGGGTGTTTGCATATCCATTTGATGGGAAGATGATCGGAAGAAAGATTGACAAGAAGTTTGTTGAGGATATCGGGAAGGTTCATAAAAGATTGAGAATTAATCCCGCCGGTGAGGGGGGAGAGTTTGAAAGTTTGGTTGTTAATTGCCCATTATTTAAGAAACCCCTGGGTGTTAATGATATTAAGGCAGTTGGTGCGGGAAACAGTTGGCGAGGGGAGGTAAAATTGAAAAATGGATGAAAATGTTTTAGTGTTGAATGTTTGCAAAGAGAGGCTTCATGGCTTAGAATTTGTGAGACCTGTTGAAGAAATTTTGAGGCAAAGTAAATTAGATCATGAAACTTGCCATTATAAACAGCTTACAGAAAGAATTCTAAATAGATGTACTCATATGATTATTTGTGGGACTAGCTTAAGGGATAACCATTTTATTGAAGATGTCGATAAATTCAGATGGCTATTTGATAATTTTCCCGACAAGCCAGTTTTAGGAATCTGTGCGGGTATGCAAATCATCGGGGTAACCTTTGGTGAAAAGCTAAAGAAAAATCAAGAAATTGGCTATTACCATGAAAAAGTTAGCGAAGATTTTCTTGGCTTAGAGAAAGATTTTGACGAAGGAGAATATGAAGTCTGGCACTTGCATAATTCGTATGTTGACTTTAGTGAAAATGCGTGGAAGATTTTTATGAGATCTAGTGATGCTGTGCATATTCCACAGGCGGTTAAGCATAAAGAAAAAAAGATCTACGGCGTTCTTTTTCATCCAGAAGTTAGGCAAAAGGAAATGATTTTGGAGTTTGTTAAAAATGGATAAAAGCCTTATTGATGAGGTCAAAAAGAAAAAAGTATTTTCCAAAATTCCAGATGAGCTTGTTTGGAAATTTTTAAGAAAAAATAAATTAAACATTAAAGAAACCCGCTCCGATATCAGAAAATTTTTAGGAGTATTTTTAACCAACAAAGTTTTGAAGAAAAACGACGAATCTATTCTTAGGAACCACATATCCTCAAAAAATCGTGATTATAGTAAATTTTATGAAGCGATTTCAGAGGTTTCAGGTGCTGTAAAAAATATCGTTGATTTAGGGGCAGGGATCAATGGATTTTCTTATAATTTTTTAACAAAATATTTTGGAGATGTCAATTACATTGGATTTGAAGCTGCAGGACAATTGGTAGATAAAACTAATGTCTATTTCTTTGAAAATAAACTTGCGAAAGCACGCGTCTTGCATAAAGATATATCGGAAGGAGATTTTGTCAAGAAACATCTTTCACATATTAGTGGCAGAAAAATAATTTTAATGTTGCAGATAGTTGATGCGCTAGAAAATATAAAGAGAGATTTCTCCAAAGACTTTCTTTTATCTTTAAGGCGAATCTTATCTAAAGAAGATTTTATCGTTATAACAATGCCTCTAAAAAGTATTTCTGGCAGAAAAAGATTTGAAGCTCAGCGAACATGGCTTGTTAAATTTTTAGAAAAAAACTTTGAGATAAAAAAGAATACAGATATCGATAATGAAAAACTGATTATTATTGGGAAAGGTATTTAAGGGGATCTGTTCATTTCTTTAAATGGCAAGATTCAACCGAGCTGTTTTGAGCAATGGCCTTACTATAATTCATGAAGAAAGGGACGTTCCAGTTACTACTGTTATGATGGGTGTGCAATATGGTGCTATGTATGAGTCTGAGGAAGAGAAGGGCATTTCGCATTTTATGGAACATCTTTGTTTTAAGGGAACTGAAAAAAGAACAACAGAGGAAGTAGCAAAAGAGCTTGAGAGTAAGGGGGGTGAGTTGAATGCATTCACTTCTGAGGAAATGACGGCTTATCACGTAAGGCTTCCCAGTAAGCATCTTGAGATTGCAATAGACGTTATCGGGGACATCTTTTTCAATCCTATTTTTCCGCTAGAAGATGTTGAGAGAGAAGGGAACGTTATTTGTGAGGAGATTAAAATGTATCGCGATAATCCAAGGGCCCATTCTGCTCTTATGCTTAAAAATGATCTATATGAGAAGCCTTTCGGTATGTCCATTCTGGGGACCGAGTCCACTGTCAAAGCGATGACGCAGAGCCAACTTTTGGAAAAACATCGAGCCATTTACACTCCTGAAAATTCAGTTCTTTGTGTGGTCGGCAGCAATTCCTTCGGGGATGTTTTAAAATTTGCTAAAAAATACACAAATATGTCTAGAGTTGGGAAGAAGTTAAATTCTTTGAATGTAATTAAAAAGAGCTCTTCCGGCTCTGAAAAAAGACATGGTCTTCTCCAGGCGAATTTGTGTCTTGGCGCCCATTTTCCAGAGCTTACTTCCGACAAGAGATATGCCGCGGAGGTTTTCAATGCAATCCTTGGCGAGGGCATGAGCAGCCGTCTCTTCATGGAGGTTAGAGAGAAGGAGGGGCTTGTCTATGGTGTTAAGTCCGTACTGGATCTCGGTAGAAATTATGGCTATTTGGAGATTTGGGCAGGATGTGATCCTCCGAATAAAGACAAGGTAATTGAGATTGCAAAGAGAGAGTTTGCTAATATGAAAAATTTAACTAAAGCAGAGCTAAAAGTCGCAAAAGAACAAGTAATTTCCAAAGCAATTATTAATTCAGAGGGTAGCGATGCAGAAGCAATTGAGCTAATAAATGAAGAGTTCGCAACAAAGGCAGAAAACCTTTATGATTTTGAAGACAATGTCAATTCTGTAACACTCGAAGACGTCCAGGATCTTGCAAAAGATGCAAAATTTTCAGAGTTTTGGGTTGGCCCTTAAACCTCAAAAGAGTTTCTTCTGTTTTTCTGGATTGTCGAATCCTTTTTTAATTTCATCTATTGCCTTATGCATTCTTTTTTCTTTATGAATTGAAGAATAGTAATAGATCTCGTCTCTAGTATTTTTTGTAATAAGAATTTTTAATTTTCCAGGAGCTAGTCTTGCGGTTCTTCCGGCTCTCTGTATTTTTCTTATCGCACTTGGGATGGGTTCATAAAATATTACTGCAGAAACTTCGGGTATATCTAATCCTTCTTCTGCGATAGAGGTAGCTAGTAATGTATTTATTTTTCCATCTCTGAAATCTTGTATCATCTTTTTTTGATCTTTTTGCTTTAATCCAGTCAATTGCCCTTTCGAATTTTTCTTCTGTGCCTGTCCAACAAAGATCCCTGGTTTTATATTTATATTTTTCTCTAATTCATCATGTATTTTTCTTATTGTTTCTCTGAATTGAGCAAAAATTATTATCCTTGAATTCGCATTTTCGGATATTTGTTCATTGATTATTTCTTTTATCTTTTCTACCTTGGGATGTTCATTTTCGAGTGTTCCTGCAAGACTAAACGCTCTCTGAAACCTTTTATCTTGTGTTATTACTTGGACCCCCTTGGTGGTCTTTTCTTCAGCCTTTTTGTAAAGATCTCGCATGTATTCCAAGAGGGCATTTACTGTTTGTGTTTCAATTAGTTCTATTGCATGAGATATTTTCAATGCCTGTGCGCACAGGGAAATGCCATACATTTTATTTCCATTCCTTGATCGGCGTATTTCACTTGCCAACTTTGTTTGAAGTTTCAAAAGAGTCATCTTGTTCGGATGTCCGAATAGGAGCTTGCGATCTTTTAGTTTTGCAGCCTTATCATTATAAATACCTTCTAATAGAATTTTTATTTGCATCAATTCTGCAGGGAAGTCGACAAAAATCTTTTCAAACTCTAGCTCTTGAAGATAGGGTTTTACGTCGTCGGACTCTCTTGTTCGTATCTCTACAGATTGTATGTTTAAGTTTTCACAGATCTGTTTAATGGTTTTTTTGTCTCCTCCGGGCGATGCTGTTAACGCAAGAATGTGATGAGCATCATTTTGTAACTTATATTTTTGTGAGACATAATTATAAGCATAGTTCTTCATGCATCTGTGTGCCTCATCTACTATCAATAATGAAACGTCCCTAAGGTCATACAGCCCTTTTTTGAGGTCATTAGAGATACATTGGGGTGTTGAAAAAATGAATTCTGCAGTTTGCCAAATTTCTTTTCTTTTTTTTGCAAGTGTTTTTCCAGTAAATAATTGATAATCAGCCCATCCATCCGGAAGTTTTTCTTTGAAATCTTTGAAGTGTTGTTCAATTAAGGGTCTTGTCGGCGCGAGTATTAGAATTTTTTCGAGGGGCCTCATTTTGAATTTATAGATAGCAGTCATTATCCCGATAAGTGTTTTTCCAGTTCCGGTTGGCAAAACCACTAAGGTATTTTTCTCCCTTGTTGTCTTAAAGATTTCTTCTTGATATTTACGTGGCTTGATCGAAAGTTCCTGCATTTGTTAAAAAATCTCGGAAGGTTAATAATGTTTGTGGTGATTAAATCGCTAGTGCGGCCGCAAGGAAAAATAGAGTTAGAATTGTTATCGCAGTCCAAGCTCCCCTGTTCCCAAAGAAAATCTTTGTTCCGTCTAAAGACGAAATAGGAATTATTGACCAGACAGCATAGAATGTTGCTAGCTTTGCGAAGTATTCAAGTCCTAAGAGGTATCCGGCAAAAGACAATGCTAGGCATGCTATAACTCCCCACAATGCGATTCTCCCAATGTGCCTTTCTGTCATTTCACTAAACCTATATAGCCCATGTCTTCTTGAAACTCTTTCTGGTTTTGCCTTAACATCAAATTCCAAGATCCCCATCCACCAAAATGCTCCCCCACTGAATAACGTTAATATTATTGGGAGCCAGAGCATTGGGGTTGGCCTTTTTAGATGCTTTCCCCTCTTGAAGCCATACCTATAAAATTCCCAGAATTTGGTTGTTATATCTGCTTCGAAAGAATATGCTGCTACCTTCTTTGCAAGAACACTTCCTCCGATAATTATAAAGAAGCTTAGCGTTGTTAATCCAAAATCTACCATGAAGCTCTCGGTTCTCTGGAATAAAACGGTCAATGATAGAACAATTACCGAGACTAGTATGATTACGATACTCTTTATTTTCTCATTCACCATGCTTTTAGGAGGGATTTGTTTTTTTTAAAGTTACTTGTTATATGCTCTAGAACATAGAAATATATTTAAAGGCTTTTTTTCAACTATACATATGTTAAAGATAAAAAGATTGACCGAAGTCGTTGGCCATAAGGTTTACACAGATTCTGGAGATCTATTCGGATTTGTTGAAGAAGTTAATTTGGTGGACAATAAGATTGATGGTTGGAGAATTGTGGTTTCTAGGGAGTCAGAGCACTCGACTATCCTTGGCGGGGCAAGGGGGATTATCGTCCCACATAATTTCATTAAAGCAATCGGTGATGTTGTTCTTATAAGTAGAAATGCTATCCCATTGCAGAAACAGGAAGAGGATTTTCCTCTCGATGAAACTGAAATGATCTGAATTTATTGGAGAACAAAAAATGATTGGAGGTGAATTATTAACTAGCTGGATTTTACCATTCTTACTTATATTCGTAATGGTTTTTGCCATTCTCGAAAAGTCTAAGCTTTTTGGAGATGGGAATTCCAAAATCGACGTTATCATCTCCCTTGTTGTTGGTTTCTTGTCGGTTAGCGTTCCTTATTCTAGAGAGGTTATCGTGGAACTGATGCCATGGCTAGGGGTTGGTCTTGCAGCGTTGTTTGTTTTCTTTGTTTTGTATAGTTTTGTTGTCGGAGATAAAATGCTAGAGGATGATTGGATGAAGTATCTTTTGGTCGGGATCGTCGGGATTTTCAGCGTTGTTGTAATATTTAACGTTACTGGTTTTTGGGAATTGATTTCTGCTCAAAATTATTCTTTCCTCGGGGAAGGGCCGCTTACCAATCTTTTCTTTATACTGATCCTCTGTCTTGTTGTTTTTTGGGTTATGAAGAGTAGTGGATCTGGAAGCAGCGGTAGCGACTGAAAGATTTTCTTGCAAAAGATATTTAAAGGTGTTTTTTCTCAATAGACTATGGTTTCAGACATAGGAGAAATTTTGAATAATCTTGCGGAGATAGGATTTTTTTACTATGTTGTCCCGTTTCTCGTAATTTTTGCAATAATTTTTGCAGTTCTTGAGAAGTCTAAGTGGCTAGGAGAGAATAAGGCGGTAAAAACAATTGTTTCAGCGGGAGTTGGTCTCTTGTCAATACAATTTGGTCTTGTCCAGGACTTCTTTAACATCATATTCCCACGTATGGGGATTGGCCTTGCAGTTATCCTTGTGGCACTTATCTTTATCGGATTTTTTGTAAAGAGTGAAGACGCTGAGAAGTTTAGAGTAATGGGATATGTTGTTGGTGGAGTGATAATCGTTTGGGCCTTAATGGTTTGGGGTGGTTATGGTGGCTATGGAGCCTATGGTCTTAGGGAAATTCTTGAGGATTTTGGGGCACCGCTTCTTGCAGTAATTATTTTTGTTGTGGCATTCTTTGCAATCACCAGCGGGGACAAGGAGGCTAGCGGTTAAATGGTTGCAGGAATCGCTACAGGTGTCGGATGGTTTGCTCCAATTTTTGCTTTTTTGTTAGTTTTCATTATAATGTTTGCTATTTTAAAAAAGACAGGTATCCTCGGAGATAGTGATCCTGTTGTTCTTTTTGTTTCATTTATTGTTGCAGCCTTTTTCATATTAGAGGCACAGTTGGTGGATTTTGTTGAGGTAATCACGGGATGGGTTGGCGTTCTTATGGTCGTGATCTTTTTCCTGCTGATCTTGCTTGCTTTCGCGGGAAAAGATAATAAATTAGATTTTCTACATGAAAATAATTGGTTTTCTTGGGTTGTTTTGATCGTGATTATTATCCTTTTGGTTTCTTCTGGGTCTTATGTTTTTAATTGGGTGATAAACTGGGACCTTGTAGAGGAGTGGATTATGACTGACTGGTTTGGGTTCATCGCGTTAGTTGTTATTGGATTGGTTGTGTCTTTTGTTCTTACAAAAAAAGCGAAGTAAAGTAGTATTTATTTTTTAGATTTCTTTTTGGCATGGCTCTTTTTACGTGTGCTATGTTTCTTGGTAGCGTTTAAATTATCTATCAAGGGGTTCATTAATTTTGATGTGGTATTATGTAGGTTTTCTAGATCCTTTCTAATATAGTTCGTGTTTTCTCCAAATTCTCCAACTTTTTGTATTATTGCGTGCTGTATCTTGTCAATGGAATCCTCAATTCTTTTTATTCTTGAGCCCAGTGCTTCTATCTTTTCCTCTGTTGTTGTTTTGAATGAGGCAACATCCCCTGTTTTCTTTTTATAGTTTTTAAATTCTTCTTCAACAACTTGTTGTGCTATTTCTGTTACACTATCTGGGTCAACAGTCCCACCATATCCAGCTCCGGAATCATATTCTTGGTCATACCCCTGTGGTGTTTGTGCATAGTAGTTTTCTTGCGTTGTCTCAACCGGTGCCTCTGCCGCTGGAGCCTGTGGCTCTTGGACCTGCCCCGGAACTTCATTACTCATTATACTTTGTTGTTCTTGATTTTCCATCTGGTTTCCATTTAGTGCTGTTTTTATTTGTGATTGGTTAATCGCTTCATTGATTTCGCTGGCAGAAATGCCTTGTTCCTGCAGTGCTCTTAAAATTTCAGGATTTTCTTTCCCCTCTTTTTGCATCTGAATGACTTGGTCAAGGATTGCCATCTATTTTATTCAGGAATTTGTTGTTTTTATGTCTTTCTCCTTCCTGTTTTTTCTTCGACGAGTTCTTCGACATCCTTTCTTCTCATAAACTCTAGAGGCTGGAAATCTTTTAGCATCCTTTCGACAAGAAGCATCTCGTCTCTCTTCACCGACCTTGAAGAATCTTCGAGCAGAGATTTAACCGCTTCATTTATTGACTCAAACTCCCGCATTAGCGCAGTGTTTTGTTTTTTAATTTCCCTAACTTCGTTTTCTAATTCTTCCTTCGTCTCAAGAAGATTTTTTCCTAACAACAGCACTCTCTCTTTTAGTATGCTGTTCCTTTCTTCAAGATCTCTTAGCCTGGTGTTTGAATCCTGCATAGAATAATCTTGTTGCTCACCTTCCATGAAGATCTAGGGATAAGCCGGTTTATAATGTTTTTGATGTGTGGGGAAATTATTTAAAGTTCTTTTTGATTTAATCTAAATGGAGAAGGATGGAGAGGTGACGATTGCCACTATTGTTGCTATTGCTCTTGCGGTGGTACTTTTGGTCTTTTTGGTATATGGGTTCTCCGTCGGCTGGGGGAATTTCTGGGATAAAATTACAGATTTTGGCGGGAATAATGTTAATTTAGACACAATAAGACAGGCATGTTCGATGGCCTGCATGCTTGGCGGAGGGTCTGATTTTTGTGTACAGGAACGAAGCTTAACTATCCAGAAGGGGAAGACTACTTTGGGGAGCTGTTTTGATTTCTCTGAAAAAAATCCTTCTCTGGGAATTGAAGAGTGTGATACTTGCTCAATGGCTTCGGGCGGTTGCACTGTTGGTGGGGCACTTGATGAGAATTGTGATGGGGTTTCCGATAAAGTAGACGAAGTCACAGGGGAAGATCTTTTGTCGATTTCTATGGAAGAATTGCTTTATTTTGAGGATTCTGAAGATTCCGAGATCTATTCGGAGGAAGAATGTGTTTCTGGCTTAGAACAAAGGAAAATAGCCCTGGAGATTCCAGATAAATTGTGTTATTGGGAAGCCATGTCTGAAGTTTATGATGAAAAATGTGAGAATTTGAACAATGAAGATATCTCCAAGATTTTTGAGAATAAGAAAGAATATCGCGAATTGAATAATCCT
>NZCX01000020.1 GCA_002688415.1 Candidatus Pacearchaeota archaeon | reverse complement strand
TAGTCCAAATATAGTTGGGGGGATAGTTGGACAGTGCGGTAGTGGAGGTGGAGAATGTATAATTAAGAATTCTTTTTCAACATCTAGCGTACGTGGAAAGGGCTATAATGGTGGACTTATAGGTTGGATATACACAGGTACAATAGAAAATTCAGATTGGAGTAATATAGATACACATGATGACGCATATTATTGTTATGGTGGTTATTATGAAACTCTTACTACTGATTGTATTAGTCCGGATGGCGAAACTCCTTCTTATCATTTTCAAGGAGATAGCCATAACTATTACGAACCATTAGCATCATGGGATTTCGAAAGCATTTGGCAAGAAGTTGAAGGTGGTTACCCTGAGTTAAGGGTTGGAGATGGAGAAGTTGCGAAGGAATTTGTACCTCTCCCTGTTTTCTTTAAAAAATTGGGTTGTAAGATACTACATCCAATTAACGATGAAGAGTTTGATTCTTGTGTTGAAAAATAAATTTTTAGATGTAGTATTGACTTGAGAGTTTCTTTGTATTACCTAACAGGAAGGTATTTAAACGCCTTTCAAATCTTTTTTTCATAGGTTTTAATCAAAATGAAGTTAACAATTATCGGACCAGAAGGGAATAGGGCCGAGATAGAAGAAATGGGAGACTATTATATTGGAAGATCTCCGGGATGGGGGCGTGTTACATCTATTACAGGTTCAGATGGAGAAAGCCAACCTATTGCAGAAGGACATACTAGTGTAAGTCGAGATCACCTTAGGGTTTTAATTTCAGACGATGGAGTAGTTCTTGGAGATAGAGGATCTACCATGGGAAGTTTTTTAGAAGATGAGAGATTTGACACAGAGCACCTTACACATAGCGGACAGTCCAAATTGAGGCTAGGTAGTGTAGAATTCAGGTTAGCTTATGAGATGTAGATTCTTGTGATTGTTTTGCTTGAGTAGTTAATGTTAAAAATTGAGATTATCATTGTTTCTTATGGAAGTATATCAGCCAGCAGAAGATTCGTATATGTTTGCGGAGTTTTTAGAAGATTATTTTGAAGACAATAAGGATGTTAGCTATTTGGATATGGGTTGTGGTAGTGGAATTTTGGGGAAGAAGGCTTTAGATTGTGGCGTTAAGGAGGTCTTGTCTGTTGATATAAATCCCGAAGCTGTTGAAGAAGCCGGGAAGAAGGGGATTAAGGCAATCGCCAGTGATTTATTTGAAAATGTTTCAGGTGGATTTGACGTTATTAGTTTCAATGCTCCTTATTTGCCATTAGACGAAAGAGAACCAGAGGGAAGTAGGTTGGCGACTACAGGTGGAGAAAAAGGGGATGAGGCTGCAGTTAGGTTTTTGGAAGAAGCTAAAAAACATTTGGCTAAGAATGGGAGAATATTTTTGTTGATCTCTAGTCTGACTCCGATGGATAAGATTAAGGAGTTTGGAGGGAAGGTTGTCGTTCGAAAGAGGATTTTTGGCGAGGATTTGATTGTTCTAGAGTATAATAATGCTTAAAAGGAATGGCGGCGTTGGTTGGATATGGGAAATTTAGGTTTTGAGCCTCTTCCGGAAACTTATGTGGATACTGGAGAGGAGGTTGGTGGGGGGCGCCATTGGCCCAGCAGAAAGATTCCAGATTTGTATGATGAAAAAACTAGGCCTCCAGGATTTATAGAGGATAAGGCTAAGAAAAATCTTAAAGTTGAAGAAACTATGCGGACAAATTCTATTAAGCTTTTTAATCTTTATAGGGCACGTAGAGATATGAGTCTTTTAGAATTAGATGAAACAATAGTTAGGCTTGATGTATCCTGTGAGGGATGTGAATCTGTTGAGAGAACTGTTGTTGGATTGTGTGCAGATTGTTATGTTTTTGCAAGAGTGGAGTCTGGGGACAGGCCCTATCTCTCAGAGGATTAATTTTATATACCCCTTCTTGTTAGTAGTTTTATGCTTACGGTAGAACTTCTCCTAATGAATCAAAAAGTACAACATTTTACTAGAGCTTTGCAGCGGGGCCAGGCTACGGTGATTACTTCTGATGATGAAAGGGACGAGTTTGTAAGAGAGCTTACTGGAGGTAGGGTTACTTATGATTCTGGAGTAGAGAGATATAGGTCCTTTAGCGGAATGTTTATTTCAGAAAAGGATGTTTTTGGGATAGCAAGTGAGTCAAAAGATTTTAATGATATTACAGATGGAACATATAATTATTTATTGCGTTCTTTAGCTGCTTAGGGAAGACAAAACCCTTAAATATCCCACATCCTATTTTATTCTATGTTAGATATAAAGTTTGTTCGTGAGAATGTTGATCTTGTTCGTGAGAATATTGCGAAGAAGTTTCAAGACGACAAGTTACCATTAGTAGACGAAGTTTTGAAACTAGATGAAAAATGGAGAAAAGAAAAATATGCTGCAGACGGCCTAAGGGCAAAAAGGAATAAGGTTTCTGAAGAGATTAATCAATTAATGAAGGGCGGGAAGAAAAAAGAGGCTCAAGTTCTAATCCAAGAAGCTAAAGAGATTCCTGCGGCGATTAAAGAGAGTGAAGAGGTTGAACAAAGACTATGGAATGAGCTTAGAGAAAAATTATCAGGTATCCCAAATATTATGTCTGATCGCGTCCCTATTGGAAAAGATGATTCAGAAAATGTTGTAGAAAAAGTTTATGGAAAACCAAAGGATCCTAAGTTTGATTTGAAAGGTCATGTTGAATTATTGGAGGAACTTGGGATGGCTGATTTTGAATCTAGTTCAGATGTTGCGGGTACAGGGTTTTTCTATATGGAGGGAGATCTCGCTCTTTTGAATAGAGCTTTAATAAATTATACGATCGATAAGATGGTTAAGCATGGTTTTAGGTATATCGAAACTCCATTGTTGTTAAGGGGAGACGTCATCAATAGGGTCACAGATTTGCATGATCAAGAGAATATGATTTACAGAATTGAGAATGATGATTTAGCCCTGATAGGAACTAGTGAGCATTCATTAATCGGAAGATTTGTTGATAAAGAGGTTAATGTAAAAGATTTGCCGATTAAGCATACTAGTTATTCAATGTGCTTTAGAAAGGAGATTGGTTCTCACGGAATTGATGAGAAAGGTTTATTCAGGACGCACCAGTTTAACAAGGTTGAAATGGTTGTTATTTGTAAGCCAGAAGAGTCTGATGATTATTTCGAGAAGATGAAGAAAATTAGTGTTGAGATTCTTAAGGATCTTGGATTGCCGATTAGGGTTTTAAAGATATGTTCTGGAGATTTAGGAGATCTGAAAAAAGAGCAGGTTGATATTGAAGTTTATTCTCCTAGAAGGAAGGGGTATATAGAGGCAGGTAGTTGTTCTAATTTAACAGATTGCCAGGCGAGAAAGTTGGGAATTACAACTAGGATTAAAGGAGAGAGGGTTGTTCCACACACGTTGAATAATACTGCTCTTGCAACACCTAGGCCTTTAGTGGCTATTCTAGAAAACAACCAGCAGAAGAACGGAACAGTCAAGGTTCCGAAGGTTTTGATTCCCTATATGGGCGGGAAAGAAGTGATTGGCAAGAAGGAGAAGTAAATAGATAGAGAAGCAAAGACCGAAAGAGCTGAATTTACAAGTCGTCCCCTATAGTTTTTGTCATCTTTCTCTTTGTTCGGTTCTGTATCCTTCTAGGAATGTGTTGATTTCTTTTGAACTTGGAGGTATCGGCCCAAATACATTTAAATTTCTCCAATTTTCTTCTGTATAAACTGGTTTCCATTCATCGAGAGAGGTTCTTCCGTCGTTGTTTCCTCTTGTGTCGCATATTTGTTCTGAGAGTGCATAAAGGGTTTTTTCAAGGCTTGCTTCTGAGGCTTCTTTCATAGATTTTAGCGAGTTTACATATGTTACCGATCCAACGGCAAAAATGCATAATCCTAAAAAAGCTGCAAATATTCTTTCATAAACATTTGGTCTTTCTTCTTTTCTATCTTCCATTGTTCTTCACATTTCATAATCTTTATAAGTATTGTTGTATGGTGGTGTATAAGATGAATCTTAAGAAATTCTGGGACGAAATTCCTAAGTTGCCGCTTAGTGCTTTAATCTTTTATTTATGTGTACTTTTATTTTGGTGGGTTGGAGTTATTCCTTCTCCCTCTGAAATTGTGTTGTTTTTAGAATCTCTTTACATTAACTTCGGGTATTTTGGACTTTTTATTGCTACATTCCTTGAGGGAATTGTTTATCTTGGGCTTTATTTTCCAGGATCTTTTATAATTGCGTTGGCTGTGTTTTTTTCTGATGGTAGCTTTTTCACTCTTTTGACAATTAGTATTGTTGTTGCTGCGGCATTAACGGTTACTGCTTTGGTAAATTACTTTCTCGGAAGATATGTTTTAATCAAGGAGCGTGATAAATTAATCGAGAAAGAACTTGATAAGGGGTTCTTTTTCTCTTTTTTGCATCCGAATATTTTGGCTTTTTATTTCTTCAATGAGGGATTGGAAAAGAAGAGCCCCTGGAAGATTGTTTTCATTCCTTTTATTATGATACCTTGGGGATTGGCTTGTGCATATTTCCTCTTCTCATTTGCAGAAGTCGCAAGGTCACGTCTTGAGAGTCCACTTTTTCTTGGTTCACTGATTGTACTTTGGTTGGTTTTAGCTTTTGTGTTTGAGCATAGAAGAAATAGAAAGGTTAGAGGTTAATTATTTTCTTCTTTCTTTTAGTCCTTCCTCCGAGAGTTCACTATCTAATAGGAAACAATCTTCGCCTGAGAATACACTATAGGGCTTATCTAGCTCCGAGTGGATGCAAACACCTATTCTGTTATTCCTACCAGTTCCTTGGTATTCTGGACAATTAGGGCCGCAAGTGATATAGGCTCTTCCTTTTGGTCTTTGATACTTTTTTGCCATGCTTCTTATTCTCCGTTAATTATTTAAATATTTCTGTATCTTATTTAACATGGATTCTAATCTAGCGGTTAAGCAATTGAAAGCTATGGAAAAAATTGTTAATGAGCATGCTGAGGATCCAAGATTGGCTGCTGAAGGATGGGGAGAAGATTGGCAGACACTAATTGCGATAATGCTTTCTGCTCAAACAAGAGACACGTTGACTATTAAAGTTTGTAACGAGTTGTTTAAGAAATATAAGGCGCCCAGTGATTTGGCTAACGCATCGTTGGAACAAGTTGAGAAAGAGATAGGTTCTGTTAATTACTATAAGACCAAAGCTAAAAGGATTAAGGGAACTGCCGAGATTATTGTTAAAGACGGCCTCGGTGATTCTGTTGACGAGCTTGTCAAGTTTCCTGGTGTTGGCAGAAAAACAGCCAATGTTTATTTGGTTGAAGTTAAAAAAGCTGCTGCGATAGGCGTAGATACTCATCTTTCGTATGCCTCGCAATATCTTGGATGGTCTAAGAATAAAACTCCCGAAAAGATAGAGTATGATCTAATGGATCTTTTTCCAAAGAAATATTGGAATCAACTTAACTGGATTGTTGTTAGTTTTGGTCAAATTTTCAGAAGTAAGACAAAAAAAGATGCTTTATTGGATAAGATTTCCAAATTTAAATGACTATTTACTGTTCTTGAAATTTTTGATTATACAAAGTTTGTTTAATCTATTTCTTTTTTTGGAAGAAGTAAATCCTATCTCTTTTTTGAACCTGATAAAATTGCTTTTCCGATGGATATCAAAATAATGTCTTTTTTTATCTTTTTTTATATAAGTCTTAATTTCCCCAGGGGCTATGTTGAATTCCTTAAGTATTATTCTGAAGGCTTCCAGTATATCTTTTCTGTCCTGGAATAGCCTTATACATTTTCCATTCTTCATTATAGATCCTTCATCGTCATAAAAAGCCCTTATAAGTCCTCTTTTGAAATTTGAATTCAGATTCATCATCCTTAGAGAGACCTCTTTGTTAATACCAATTGCAAAATTATCAAATAAGCCATTTAGTATTCTTCCGCAGGCCGATGGATAGAATAGTCCCACATTCTTCTTCTTTTCTAGTTCTTCAATAGAATTAAGTCTTCTTTCCCAGCGAGTTTTGCCTTCAAAATTTGCAGTGTGTTGCATCCAAATTCTAGGCCTTATATTAAACAATTGTAGCATACAGCTCTCAAACTCTTTAAGGAGCTCCGGGTTTGAATTGGAGTAAAATACTTGTTGATATTTGTAGTCAATTGAGCCATCTCCCAAAATGTGTCCAACCAAAAGGCCTAATTTTTTGTTTAGTTTTATTGGGAACTTAATTTTTATCGCGCCCTCCTTGCGTGAACCCGAATTTATTGAGATAATTTTACTTTCTATTTGTTTCCACTGGATGTTTCCAATTTTTGAAATTTTTATAAGTTTCCCTAGTGGAATTGTTCTGGCGCCTCTTGTCCAGCCGCTCATTGTGGGGCAGCTTTTTGTTCTTGGATTTATTGTCATACCTAATTTTTCAATAAAATTTTTGTTCCTATGTGGTATTTCAGAGCTTGAGACTTTTCTCAATATTTTCTTAAGATAGGGTAAATCTATTTTTATATGTATTCGTCCTATTTTGTTGTGGATATCGAGGAGACTTCTATTCTCTTTGTTCATGTTAGACTTAAGTTTTTAATGTTTATATACTTTGTTATGTCATGTTGGCAGGATTTCAAGAAAGATGGGATGGACGGAGAATGAGAATCCTGCTAAAGTTGAGAAAGATCTTGAAGAATTGTTTCCTAAAAAGTATTGGAACTCTATTAATTGGATTTTGGTTAGGTTTGGTCAGACTATTGGGCGGAGTCGGGTTCGGGAGGATGAGGTTTTAGAAACACTTAAAAGCTCTTGATTTTACACTGATTTATGGAAGCTAGTCGTAGATTCAAAGGAATGTTCTTAGCCATGGACAAGGATTTGAGAGAAGGTCTTGAATCTAGATTTCCTTGTATGGGAAAAATGGTTTCTGATGAGGAAATTGTCCAAGGAGATTCCATGCGCTTTTATCATTATAAATTTGATTCTTCTATTGATTGTAATCTCAGAGATGAACTCAAGGTTTTTCTCAATGAACCTGGTGTCGGGGAGCCTGCATTTTACTAAATAGACAAAACCCTTAAAAACTCTGGATAATCCTATCTTTTATGGCAACAGACGCATTGGGATTACCTTCAACTGGCGGAGGATTGATGAGGTATAGCGATGAGTATAATTCTAAACTTAAATTTGGACCCGGAGTTGTTATCGGAATGGTTGTGGTTGTTATTCTATTCGTTCTTGGTTTGAAGATTTTTTATTAAGATGTTTGGTGGTGTTAATCCTAAGCAAATGCAAGGTATGATGAAGAAAATGGGTATTAGCCAAGAGCAATTGCCTGTTAAGCGTGTTGTGTTTGAGATGGATGATGGGAATTTAGTTATTGAAGAACCAGGAGTTATGAAAATCAAGATGCAGGGCCAGACGAGTTATCAGGTTACAGGCGAAGCTGTAGAGGAAGAATTAAGCAGTTTCTCAGATGAAGATGTTAATATGGTTATTGAGAAGACCGGGAAAGAAAAAGAAGAAGTCGTTAAAGCTTTAGAAGAAAGTGATGGAGATATTGCCGAGGCAATAATGTCTTTGAAAGGTTAAGTGTATTCTTGAGTGTAATAATGTTTAAAAAAGATGGAGAGCTGTAGACAATATGAGAAGAAGTAGTGCACGTCTATCTAATATTCTTACTAGAGAAATGGTTGAACGTCTTGAAGTTGATTTAAGTGGGTGTAGAAAAACTGATTTTCGGACTCCTCCTGTTGGGGCTTTCACTAAAAAAGGGGCTTTAAAAAGATTTTATGCTCTTGTTTCAAGAAAGGCAGGGGAGCTGGGAGCAAATTTGGCTGTGATAGAAAATGGACATTATCTTTCAACGATCTTTGGACCAAGATATGACATTTCATATTATTCTGTTCAAGGGAAAGACGAAGCAGATTCTCAATCACAATAATCCTTAAATAGCAAATTAATTTTTACGTCTCATGGTAGAGGTGTGGGCTGAGCAGGTTATTTTTGCAAGGTATCATCTTAGTGTTTGCGAGAGGCTCTTAGATTTTTACGATGAATCTCCGGAGAAGAGATTTTTTATTGGTGCTTTGAATGAATTAGCAAGAGCTGCGACTAAAGTTATTAATGCTGTATTAATGCAAGCAGAGTCAGAGGGTAGGATTAAGATCAGTAGAAATCCGGAGAAGAATCTTAAAGGTTTTAGAGTTGTTTCTGAGAATTATATTCCGCATTCAGAAATTGTATTTGAAATTATGAGAATAAAGAGTGATCATAAAAAATCTCCTGTGCATTTTGATAGGGGCGGTGAGGTTCTGTTTTTGGTTGATGGGAAGTATAAGGCTTTGACCTTAGGAAAGCTGAAGGAATTGTTTTCAAGTTTGAAAGATGAATTGGGCGAACTCAAGGTTGTTTAAATTGTCATGAGCGCATTGCGGGTCTTGACTCATCGTAGTACTTATTCGCCAAGATACAATCTCTTTCACTCCCGGTGAAGCTAATTCTACAACTTGTCGCGAAGTATTTTCCATAGTTTTTTACTGCCTCTTCCACCTTTTCCCCTTGTGCTCCTGGTGGTATGTCTCTTATTGCTATATGAGCAGCTAGGAATTCATTTGCGTCAACACTTCCAGATAGGTTTTCACTTAGTGCTCCATCCCTTGTTATTTTCATGATATTTCATCAAAATTTTCACTTAAAAAGCTTCCTATTGTCGTAAGCTAGGTATACCAGGGTAAACTATTCAAATTTTCCATTCAAAACTCTAACGTCTGGGCTTAGAACTTCTACATTGTCTCCTTTAAACCTAACTCCTCTTGCGATTTTCTGTATCAGCTCTCGGTTTGCTTTGTCTGTATAGAATTCTCTGAATTTTTCTGGCTGCTCTTTTCTTAATATCTTCCAAAATAGACTTGAAATATTTGGATAAGGGAATTTTGTTAAGATAATTGAGTTGCACACATCTCCTGGGAAGTCAACACCCCTTGCGCATTTCGTTGTGAACAAAAGATCATTCTTCTTTTCTATAAAGTTTTCGACTTGGCTATTCTGTCCCAGCTGTAATTCTCTTAATCTTTCTTTGCTGATCAAATGATGTAATTTTAATCTATCTAATTCTTGTTCTGACGGTAAATCCCCAAAGGAATTAACATGTACAAGTGTTGGTCTTGTTGCCAGAGAAATTGAGTGGTCTAAGATTTTCAAATACTGGTCTCTGTTTATTTGCCCATTCTTGAAATTGGCAAAGGCACAGTTCTTTTCTATGCCTGTTCTAACCGGTTTTATTTTTCCGGGCATGTGCTCTTCTGCTTGTATTATTTTGAAGTCCTTTATCCCAAAGATATCTCTCAAGACCTCTGGAGAATGTAATGTTCCACTCATTAGAACTAATTGTTTGTTTTTGTCAACTAATTCTCTGAATTTTTCTGCTAGATTAATTGTTACAAGGCTGATAAATACTCGTTCTTCTTTGTTGTGGCTTTTACCGAATAATCCGGCCTGTTCTATTTCTGGCTCAATTCTTTCTGTTGAAATATATGTTTCATGTAATAACGATTCAAAATTTCTTGCAATTTCTAATGCGTTGTTGAAGTAGTTTAGTTCTTCATCCTCTGCGAGGTTTGGGTTTTTCAATATTAGATCAATTACTTCTTGGAATTCAGTATTTTCTATTTTCTCACATTCAACATCTTTATCTGATTCGAATAGATGGTCGTTTAGTTTGTGTATTAAATCTTTTATGACTGTTTTCTTTTCTTGGTCGTCTGGATGTAATGCAGAAAGTGCAGTTACCAATCTATTTACATTTATCCTTTTCTCTGTTGAGAAGCTGTCTAGGAATTCATCACATTCATCTATGATTTCAATATCAGTCAATGGTTTTCTTCCCATTGCTGTTTCTATTAAGTACTTCATTGAGTTGAAGATTAGGACGTCGCTATTTGCATAGTGTTTGTATTGCATGAAGTACTTGCAGCTAGGACTTCTTTCAAACAAGGAGAACTCTTTCCCAGAAATAGTATCAAAAGGAGTTTTCTTTGCATCTTCTATGACTTTGGACTTTGTTTTTGAGGGATATATAGGACTCCAGTAAGGGCAGGCGGGTGCCACGTTTATTCTTTTCACATCTGTGATGTTTTCAAAGTCTGTTTTATCTGTGTGTGGATTTTGTTCTAGATACTCAAATATTTGAGGAGCATTCTTTTCTTTTATTTCTATAATACATGGCAGATGTCTTTCAGACGCGGCGCAGCAATCAAAGGGACACTCGAAGTTTGCTCTCCCCTTTATGACTGAGATTTTCAATGGTTTCTTGTCGTCTTTTAATATGAATTTTCTTTGACTATAGTCTATCTCATATTGCTCTTGAAGAGATCTGATCGGCACTACTACTGAGGATTTCTTGAAGTTTTTCGCTATGTTTAATGCTATTGCAGACTTTCCAGTTCCACAAACACCATGAATAAATATTATTTTGTGTCCTTCTTTGATTGCTTCTAATGTTTCATTCACAATGTCCTCTTGTGTTTTTCCGCTTGAGAACTTCATCGGTTCTAGCTCTTTACCGCTATGGCTAAAGATGTCTGAAGAATTATCCTCCTTCTCGTTCGTTTTTTCATTTAGTGACCAGGTCATAGAAAATGCCTCTTTACTGGTTAAAAAGTTCTGAGGGGTTTATAAGAATTTAGGTAATTTTTTGAGGAGTAAAGGTTATTCTTCGTTAAGTCTTCGAATCCCAACATCTCTTCCTGCAAGGTAATATACATATTGGTGTGAAGTTCTTAGTGCCTTTGCTATTCCTGGAAGTTCTCTTAGTACATATTTTCTTTCAATTGGTGTCTCAAGTTGCTTTATGTATATAGATCCCCCAACGGCTTCTGCCATTTCCATAGCCTCAACCGCTTGGTGAACTAATCTGTCTGCTACGTCTCCCATCTTATCTACTTCCCCCACCTAGAAAATCACGAGCAGTCCTGTAGGCAACTCTCTCCGTTAGCGGTGTGTTCTTTGGTTTTGGAGTATTAAGTACCACAATTTCCCCTTCTCTGTAGTTAATTATTGGGTGTGCACTTTCGTCTTCTACAAATACTATTTCGTCTCCAGAATTATCATAATAACCTCTTTCGATAGAGTTCACCATTCTTAGATCAACCATAGTCATTTTTATTGATTTTTTCCTTTTATTGGTCCATGCACAGAAAACGGCCATTCTATCATTCTCCCCGTCTGGCCCAAGGAACTTGTGATCCATATAGCCATGGTTTTCATTATGTGTTCTATTGGAGCCTCTTAGATCATAGTTTCTTCCTTTTTCTAATTCTGCTGTGAATATACCCTTCATCTTATTTCTTCCTCTTATTGGGCATACAGACCTGACACTTTTTAAATCCTGCTTTTTTAAAGAAGTTTTCGTTGTTGTTTGATAGCTTGTGTTTTTGTTTTATTAATTTTGAGAATCTACAGCCACGCTTATGGTAAGTCATTGTATCATTTGAACCTAAGAAATCATATTTTGGAATGTTTAGTTTCTTTTTCTTCTTTTCTCTGTATTTAATGACTGGCTTTTCTACAATTTGTACTACAGGTTTTTCAACTTCAACAACATGTGTTACTGGTTTCTCGACCTCTTTTATTGTTTCATGAACTGTTTCTTGTCTTCCAACTAGTTTAATTATTCTAGTTTCTCTTGTTGGTACCAATAATGGCATAAAGATTGCGAATGCGAATGCTAGGATTGCCCAAAATAAAACTCTCTGTTCTGTGTTGAATGAAACGAGAACCTCGATTGCTATTCCGAATAATGCTAAAAGGGCCGCCAGAACAACAGATAGAATTAATGCGGCGAAATAGCCACTTCTTTTAACTTTAACTTTTCTTTCCCATTTTAGTGGTTCTTTATGTGTTGTGTTTTCCATGTTCATTTTGTTATTGACCTCTTCTAATTAATCTGCTTATTGATGGTCTTAAAAAAGATAGGGTATTAAAATCTTCTTCAATCTCATTTAATGGGCATGTTCCTTCAGCATATTCGGAGGTTGTTTCTTTATTCCCATCTATCCAGAGATCCATAACTCTTTCGACACCATAATGTAATCTAAAGCCGTCCATTCCTATTGCTACGCTTCTTGTTGAGTCAATATCAATATCCTCTGAGTAAAAATGGAGCTTTAAATTTCTTTGTCCTATCCTCGTCAAAACAAGAATCCCTCAATCTAACCCCCTCCTTCATATGTTACTTTATTATCGCCAGCCAATATGTCAAATTCAGTCATCATGTTAGCAGGAAACCCACCAATGTTGTTAGCTACATATGCTCTAAATGATTTTTCATCGTCTTTTAATACAAAAGTGCTATCTGAGTCGTTTGTCATGTAATCTCACATCCAACAATACTATTTAAACCTTTTCCCATGTTGTCATTCTAAAGTTAAGATATAGACTGGTCCAAAACCCCTTTAAACCCCAAAATACTTTCCTAGCCATGAAGAAGCCAACAAAAACAATTTCAGGTGTTGCGCCAGTTGCAGTTATGATTCCACCGAGGGCCTGTAAGCATGGGGCCTGTGTTTTTTGTCCTACATTGAATGCTCCTCAATCATATACTCCAGAATCTCCGGCGGCTCTAAGGGCAAAATCTTTAGATTATGATCCTTTCAAGCAAACTAAAACAAGAATAAAGATGCTAAAGGAAATGGGCCATCCTGTTGATAAAATTGAACTAATAATAATGGGTGGAACTTTTCTTTCATTTCCAAGAGAATTTCAATTTCAATTTGTTAAAAGATGTTACGATGCTATGAATGGAAAAACTTCTAAGACATTAAAGCAAGCTAAGAAGTTAAATGAAAAAGCCACATATCGTTGTGTTGCGCTTTGTATTGAAACGAGGCCGGATGTTTGTGGCGAAAAGGAAATCAAGGACATGTTGGAGTTTGGAGCTACAAGAGTTGAATTAGGCGTTCAGGCTATTGATGATAAAATTTACAAGTTGGTTAATAGAGGTCATTCAGTTTCAGATGTTATTGACGCTACAAGAAGATTAAAGAATGCAGGATTTAAAGTTGGATATCATTTGATGCCAGGAATTTATGGGAGTAATCCAAAAAGAGATCTTAGAATGTTTAAAAAAATATTTTCTAGTCAGAAATACAAGCCTGATCAAATCAAAATTTACCCATGTCAAGTTTTGAAAGGGAGTAAATTGGAAGATATCTATTGGAAAGGAAAATATAAACCATACCCTAAGCCTCTCGTCGCTGAATTGATCATTAAAATGCTTAAGATTACACCAAGATACTGTAGGATAATGAGAATCCTTAGAGAAATACCACTAGTATACCTTGTTTGTGGCATAAAACATATTGATATGAGGAAAGATATAGAGGAAGAGATTAGAAAGTCTAAGAAAAGAGTTAATGAGATTAGATTTAGGGAGATTGGGTTCGCGGTTAGAGACAAGAGGAAGATTAATTTGGATTTAAAGTTGAAAAAAACAAGATATAGGGCTTCGGGGGGTATGGAATATTTCCTGGAGATTGTCAACAAAGATGATTTATTGTTTGGTTTATTGAGGCTAAGGTTAGATAAAAGCAAAACAGCAACGGTTAGGGAATTACATGTTTATGGGCCAGCTTTGAATCTTGGAGAAGAGGGAAAAATCTCTCAACACAAGGGATTGGGAAAGAAGTTGTTAATAGAGGCTGAAAAAATTGCAAAAAAAGCTAGAAAGAGTAGGATAAGAGTCATTAGCGGCGTAGGGGTTCGGGAATATTATAAGAAACTTGGGTATACTTTGGACGAAAAAAGAGTTTATGTGGAGAAAAAGCTTTAGTTCTGATGCTTTAGTTAGTATACAAATTTTTAAATAGGCTATTTGTAACGGATTTTTATGGAAGAAAAATTGCTGCCTAAGGATGAGGTCAAGGAAGCCATAGTCCGATATATGGTTGTAAATGCCACAAGCCTTAAGGATACAATGCCAAACGCAAGGGCATTCTTGCTCAGAGGTCGTAGGGTTACGGAATTTGAAAATGCCCCAGACGAGGTAGTTTATGGAACTGTACCAGATGCATTAGCTTATTCTATTGAAGAAGGAAGGTTTTTTGGGGAAGAGACGGAAAGGATACCCCTTAATGCACACTTTACAGAAAATGCGAGCCTAGTTCCAATCGTTGCCGGAAAGCAATTGAGGATGACGCTGGAAGATTACTCTTTTCATCATGGTGGATTGTGGGCACCTGGGAAAATTGTTTCGGAGAATGGCTATCTAGATTGTCTTCGCGCAAAGAGCTGCTTTGTTAAGTCGGCAAGAGCGATGGGGCTTGAAGAGGGTGTGGTTAATGCGGCATTAGAAATCTTTTCTTCTGATTGAAACCTATATACTATTTTATAACAATCTTTATAAATGAAAATGTACTTTTGAAATGACCTTGTTCTGGGAAAAGTTGAGTGATTAATAAACAAAATGAAACAACAACAAGATTTTGATGGGGCTGGGCATAATTCTTGCGGATGGGGAGATGTTGAAGCCGAGGAAGAATCCCCGGGGCGTTATCGTCCTCTCTCCCAGGGAACTATTGCTGATCTGACCATGAAGCTTGGTGGTGGTTATCGTGTGTCCCCGCAAAGAAAAATAGTGATTAATGGACTTGATTTGGCATTTTACTCAGACTCCAAAGGTGTTTTGGTTGCGTATCTTAATCCTTCTCATTACACAAGGAACGTTGGAATGGCTCTTAGAAAAAATCTTCTTTTGGCAGTCCTTGAAGATTGTTGTGCTGATAATGGTGTGCAGCATTCAGTTAGTGGCAAAGAGGAGTATTTAGAATTTATAGATAATGATGAAAATGCAGATGCGGTCTGTTCTACTGCAGGGGGCAATATAAGATGAACAATAAACTAATTATATTGATATTAGGATTGTTTCTAGTTTTATCTTCAACACTCTTAGTTTCCGCTTATGATGTTTCTCAAGTGTGGACTTGTGGGAATGGTGGCGTTCCTTACTGCGAGGAAAGAGATTGTGGATGGGGAAAATCAATGTACGGAGCTGGAGATGATTGGCAAGAGAGTACTTATTTATGGTTTGAAGTAGATGAATCTGGAGAGTATGAATGTGAGGTTAGGGTATTAGAAACAGAATTTGGTTATCATTCAAATGTTCAACAAGACGAAAACTCTGATGTTTGGTTAAATGATAATTATCTTGGAAGAACACACGATATTGGTTGCAATGATCCGAATACAGACTCCTGCCTGGACTGTCGTATTAAGAATAACATTTTTACTTATGAGGGATATCTTCCAGCAAGCGAATGGAATGTGGTTTATCTATGGGCACATGATAGTCATACACTGATTGCGGCAGATATCAAGTGTGATCTAATCCCTGAGCCTGTTTGTGAAGACGGCGAGATACAGAATTTTGAATCTGCTAATTATTGCGAGGGTCTTGATTGGATGCTTAGTGAGTCGTATGATATTTGTTCTGATGATTCTTGGAATTCGGTTTTAGTTGAGAGCTTTATAGAGGATTGTTCTTACGATGACATAGCTTACGGAGAATATTCTTGTGAAGAAGATAACAGAACTAGGGAGATTACGTATTCTAATGGTGTTTGTGATGATAGTTCTGGTTGTTCTATAGAAAATACTTATGAGACTGAAATTGAAGTCTGTGAGTTTGGCTGTGCTGAAGGAGAATGTAATGAGGAGGTTTGCGAAGAAGGAGAAACAAGAAATGAAGCAGAGGAATACTCATGTTACGATGATGATGTTTGGCTTAATAGCTCACTTGAAGTTTGTAGCTTAAATGAATGGGTTTCTATTTTTGATTTCTCATTTTATGAGGATTGCTTTAATGATACTATAGCTTACGGAGAATATTCTTGTGAAGAAGATAACAGAACTAGGGAGATTACAACTTACAATGGATTCTGCGACAACGATGCTTGTGAGGTTGAGGTAGGTGTTGATGAAGAAATTGAAGTCTGTGAGTTTGGCTGTGCTGAAGGAGAATGTAATGAGGAGGTTTGCGAAGAAGGTAGCTGGGCGAACTTCGAGTCTGTTGATTATTGTGGAGGTTCCGATTTAATTGATGTCTGGACTAATGTTTCATATGATGTTTGTGTTGATAATGAGTGGGGAGCAGTTTTTGATAGTGATTTTAATTATAGCTGTTCTGGAGACAATGAATTCATCAATTATTACTGTATTGAATATGATTTATATGAAAACTGGAGCATGCCTACTTGTTTAGATGGGTCTTGCGGAGCGGATTACTATTCTGAGTTTAGCCAATATAATTCAACTGTTTGCGGATGGATAAATGAAACATGTGATGATCCGGTTCCTATTATAACTATTATAACACCTGAACATGGCGGGGAGTATAGCTATACTAATTTGAGCGTATTTGCTATCTCAGACCAATATATTAATCAATGGTTTTATTCTATTAATGATGCTACAAGTGTTGAAGTTTTCGACCAGGAGGGATTCAATGTCAGCTTTTATGAGGTATTTATAGAAGGGGACAATATTTTAAGAATCTGGGGAGTTAATGAAACTACTGGAATGGGCTATGCGGAGTTTTTGATTAGTTTTGGAGGAGAATGTGTTGGCGATGATTGTGGAGATGACGACGACGACGATGATGATGACTATGGCTCTGGTAGCAGCTCGGTGAGTGTCTATCAAACATCTGCGCACAATGATACTGTTCCTCCAGTTTACTCTGGCCTATCTTTAGATGGAAAAACCTCTAGTTCTGGACTTGGCTGGTTGTGGTGGTTATTAATTATTCTTTTGGTTTTGGCTATTGTTGGTTTAATCGTTTGGATAGCCAAGGTTATTTGAAAACCTTTAAATAATACTTATTCTATTATATATACAGGTCATACTATGAAAAAGGATGTTATCGAAAAACTTGCTACTCTAATAACCGCTGCCTTTGGTCTTGTCGCTGCTCTAGCTTGGAATGATGCCATTAAGGCATTATTTAAGGGACCGTGTGGTGAGGAAAGTGCAGGTGCACTGTGTGGTTTATCCTCTGGTGGTCCTTGGGCTTATGCTTTAATTGTAACAGTTTTGGCGGTAATTGCCACTGTTTGGAGTGGTATTGGAGTGTTCGCACTTATTATTATTCTTGCGGTAGTTGCATACTGGATGTATAACAGAAATTAGTTTTATCGACGGTTAAAGTATTAATTAGAATGTGTTTTATAAGCGTTTTAAGCTGTTCTGAGAAGAGTTAAATGTTTAATCTGTAATCTCGTTCCCTCACCTTTCCCTTGCTTGTTATTTCTGGTAATCTGGCGATGTCTCCTTTAGAAAGACGATACCAATGACCTTTATTATCTCTATGCAATGGGCTGTAGGATACGTAAAATCCTCCATCTTCCCTTAGGGTCCCCCATATAGATCTTCCATTTGTGAGGTCTCTTCGTATTCTTGCTACTCTGACACTTCTCCCAACGCGGTTTCTTAAGCCTCTTTTGCCAAGTGATTTTATCATTTTTATTTTCCCAGAACTAACGTGTCTGTGCCGACAACCTCTTGGAAATATTATGGATTTTGGCTTTTTAAAGATTTATATCTTCGAGAACAACTAATTTCCTTTTCTCTTATTTGCTCTTAAAGACGGGTAGGCTTTTGGAACTTTTACTCTAGAATGTCGGTGGCCTCTTGCTTTTTTGCCGGCACTTGTTAATCCCCTGTGTGCTCTCCCTCGGTTTGCTGGCCTTGCTACAAAAGATAATTGTTTATCGGATTTGATTTCCGGTTTATCTTTATCCACAAGAATAACTTCAAAGAAATAATGTCTTCCATCCTTTCCAATTTGATAAGAATTCAATACTTCCAAATTTTTGAATTTCTTAGCTGCTCTAATTTCTGCGATTTCTCTATAATTTAATCTTAGGTTTTTTCTAATGTGTAATCTTTTGGTCCTTCTTGCTTTGTTCGGCCTTGATCTTTTATGTCCACCACGAATAACTCTAACTCTTACAACAATTACTCCTTTCTTTGCTTTGTAGCCTAATGCTCTTGCTCTGTCTAATCTTAATGGCTTTTCTACTTTAACGATAGCGTCGGATTTCCTCCATGCGATCATTCTTTCTCTAAGTAATTTTTTGTCTGGTTTCTTCCAGGCTTCTCGTAAATACTTTGTTAAACTCATGATAATTCATCAGAAACTTGGTTTAAAAAGCTTATTGTTAATGAATGAAATGTTTGATTGCCAAACTTTATAAATGGTTTTTTCATCACATATTCAATGAGGCTGTAGCGCAGCCAGGTAGCGCATCGCTCTGATAAGGCGGGGGTCCTGGGTTCAAATCCCAGCAGCCTCATTTTCTCATTAGAACTGTTTTTTTAGGTTTGAAAAAGTTTCTCTGGCTTGTTCTTTATCCTCTATGCCAACTACTATGGACTTAATTTGAGGTATGTTTCTGATTAGTTTTATAGATTCTTCAAAGTTAAATCCTTCCGAACTAGTAAATACTTTGTAAGCAGTTATTGGTTTTTTTATTTTCTTGATAACATCCAATGTGTACGAGAGATTCGGGTGAGCATGTTGTCGATTTATCCAAGCCCAATGTCCACCAACATCTAATTGTTCCATCTTGGGTAGTGCCAATCCTCCGCCTTCGCACATACCCAAAGGAACAAGCCCAGCTTTTCTCGCTAACTTTATTTCTTTTTTAATAATGTCTTCTCTCCCTATAGTTAGGAGTGTGCTTTTTCCATAATTTCCGACTAGACAGAAGTCGCAGAAACTCCCAAATTCTTTTAATTGTGCAATGTATTCTTTTTCATCTAACCTTATGGTTTCAATCTCCTCTTTTGAGAATCTTTTATTGTTATCAACATCTTTAAACCAATAAGACCCCTTTATCAGATCTGGATCAGAATGGTATTTTTCGGTTGCGAATATCCTATCCAGATTCTCTTTTGACCATAAAGATTTGTTTCCAATATAGTAATGTGTTTGCCAATGATGGTTGGAAATACATACGATCTCAGGATGAGTTTTTTTAAATTTTTTAAGAACAGCAACCAGAGTTGGCTGTGGAGACATACTAAATCCACGAACTCCACACACATAAGCTGTTTCAATGGCTTCTTTGTAGGCCATCCCGCGCTGTTCTTCTGTGCCAAACGAGTCTTTTTCAAACCAACCAGTAAATTTATCTTCACCCATAATAACAGAAGGATAATCCCTATTCTCAATTTTAATAAATGGAAAATGATTCATCTCTAATACAAGAAACTTTTCCTATATAAATGTGCTGAACGAGAATGCTTATTTAGGCATCTCCCAGCAGCCTCATTTTGTTCTTTACTCAGGTTTAAATACCCAAATTTCGGAGTTAAATTAAAGCATAAAGAAATTTATGTCAAGTATACGGAGGAAAAGAAAAATAATGGAAGACAGAGAAATGTTTGATGCAACCTGTTCTGATTGTGGCAAGGCCTGTAAAGTGCCTTTCAAGCCTACCCAAGGCAAGCCAGTTAGATGTTCAGATTGTTTCAATAAGAACAAACCTCAAAGAAGCTTTGGCGGAAACCGAGGAGGATTTGGCGGTAATCGAAGATTCGATAATCGGAATAGTAGACCTAGAGAGATGCACAAGGCAACTTGCGCAGATTGTGGGAAAGAATGCGAAGTTCCTTTTAAGCCAACTGGCGAAAAGCCGGTTTATTGTAGGGATTGTTTTAATAAGTAATTAGTAAAACGAACTACATAATTTATTTTTTTATTTTTATTGTTCAGGATAAATAGATAGTTGATCGCCATAATTCTTAAAAAGCGATAATTGCTTTTTAGAAAATGACATGTCCTAACTATGAAGCTCACAAAAAAGTTGGCCTAAGGTGTGGAATCGGATTTAAGCATGGAACTCTTAGTAGGTATCATATAAAAAAATATTGTACAACGAATATTGAGTATTCTGATTGCCCATGTCTTGCAGAGATCGGAGAAGATATGGGTGGAGAACTCACAGAGGAGCAGAAAGCTGTTGAGTCTTTGAATCTTTAGCTTCTACTTTCTAGAATAACCTTGTCTTTCTTTGTTGAGAAATTCAATCCTTCTAATCTTATGGGAAGAACTTTTGTGTAGCTAAAGTCTTTAGTGTATGCTCGAACTTCTATTCCGCCTTCAACTCTACTGAATTCTAAGTCTTTTTCTGATTTTATTCCTGGAACTTCTAATTCATAGATTATTTCATCTCCGATTCTTTTGATTCTTGACTTTGCTTCTACTTTTGGTAATCCAGCTCTTCTTGATTGTTCTTTGTCTGAGACTTCTATCTCTGGTAATTTCGGAGCTTCAACTTTCGGAGCCATTTTCCTAGGCATCATTTGTCCTGGCATTCCTCTTGAAACTTTTATCTTTATTCCTTTTGGAGTTTGTGATACGTTGTCCATGTTTCCTATTTCTCTTTCGATTTGTTTCATTAAGCTGTCTAAGATTTTTCCAACGCCAAATGGTAATTTCAACTCACTGGCCATTTGGTTGCCGTCTATATGATCCTCTCTCCCCAGCATCCCATAGTTTGTCCTTTCGCTTTGTGCTTTTGGTGCTTTTCCACACCAGGGGCAGTAGTGGAACTTCCTTTCTATTTTCTCTCCGCAGCCGCTACATTTTCTCTTTAGCATTTTTCTAGAAGGTCAAAGATCTATTTAAATGTGATGGATTATCTTTCCACCTTGGTGATTTGAGTGGTGTACTTGGTTTATTGCGCTTCTAAGTGGATGTATTTCATGGAGGAAATATTTGGGGGAGAAGGGTCTTACTTCTCTGACTTCCTGAAGTGTTCTTTGGCCTATCGCCACAACTAAGATCCTTAAAATTGAAGAAAGTAAGAAGGCAATAAGGCTAACGCTCAAAAAGCTAATTTTTACAGAGCTAAGTGTTGAAGCTATCAATGTTCCAATAAAAAAGCCAGTCCCGGTTAACAGATTCAGGTGCGTTAGTGAGTACCCTCTCTTCTGTGGGGACGATGAGTCGTAAAGATAGTTATTTGTTGCCAGATTGAATCCTGCTATTCCGAAACCAGATAAAATTTGAGGGATCGTCAAAAGATAAAGAATCATTAGTCCTTTTTGTGGTATGAATATTCCCAGGATAACTAATAATGGCACTATGGCGAGAGCAATTGAGGAGTTTCTTATTAGCGTGATGTTCCCAAACCTGTCAGACATTTTTCCAAGAAGAGGCAGGAATAAAATTTGGAATGCAATTCCAGATACTACAAAGCCCATATACCAGAAATAGGTAAATTGATAATCTTGTAGCAAGAATATTATGTAAAATGGAGCAGCAACTCCCATCGCAGCTCTTATAGCAAAGCTGAACCATGCGAATTTCCCGAGAGGAGACTTATCTGAATTTTTTAAGAAGTGCCATAGCCCAGACTGATCTTTTTTTCTTATTTTTATCTTAGGCTCATATTGTTTCGAGAGGTATCTTACTGACATCAACTTGAAGAGGGCAGCTAATACCAAAAATAATATGAATCCTGCTGCTGTGAATCCTAGTTCTTGCCCCCTTGCAATTCCTGTTTTTTTCAGGAAATCTAAAACAAGAGCCGATAAAAGCATGGTTATTAGGCTGAATATTGATGCTATCCTGATTCTCTTAGAGAGGTACTTTCCCCTTTCTTCTGCTGGGATTAGTGATCCCATCCAAGAAAACCAGGCCGGGTATCCCAACCCAAAGGCCATATAGAATAGGGCCACTAGGAGTAGAAGCGCCCAAATGTTTGCATAGTCGAAAAAGTATAGAAAACCAAGTAGTGCCATTAGCCCTAGTATTACAGAATTAAGTGTCGCAGACAGGATGGTCACTCTTTTCCTAGAATGTTTTTCTATTAAGTGGCTGGAGAATAATTCTGTTAGGGCCGGAAACAGACTTGCAATACCGTGTAGTAGGCTTATCTGTGGAGCTGTTGCTCCGAGGAACAGTGCGAATGGCCCTAAGTATGATGCTCCAAGACCAGTTGAGATGGATGCGTGCTTAGCATCCTTCAAGCTTGCTTTCAGGCTTTTGTCAACTTTTCTTTTTATTATGGGATGTTCTTCTACAACTCCTGTTATTGTAGTTTCTTTCACTCTCTTTTTCATTGCTTTTTATAGAATCTTTTAGTATAAAAAGTTAGTGGGGTTGGTTTGTTGTTCCAAACTCTTCCAATAATCCAGGTAATTTTTTGTAAAGCCAAGCATTGAATTTTATAAATTCTTCAGTCTCTAATTGGACATATCTTATTATGGAATCATAATCGCTATTGTTGTAAAGTATCGGGATATTGCTTCCACTATTTTCTTTCCCTGTTAATTTATCAAGTCCAGAGCCTTTAAACTCTCCATTGTTCATTAGGATTCCAATGGCTCTTAAGTCAATAAACGGATTATTTAGAATATCTATAGCTGGCAATCCATGCATTTTTGCTCTTTGCATTAGAAAATTGTGTTCAAAGCCAAGATTAAATCCTACTGGAACAAAGCTAAATGCATAGTTATCAAGGATATTAGTATCTGCGATGAATTTCTGAATGATTTCTTTTTCAGAAGATTCCCATTCTTTTAGAATTATTAATTCCCCTTTTGCTTCCCCTGTGTTTCTCTCAAGTTCTTGGTATTGTATTGTTAAAATTTTATCTTTTTCAGGATTAAGTCCGGTGGTTTCAATATCTAAATAAAAATTTCCCATTAAATATAATTACCTTCTGTATTTTTATATCTTTGTTCTATGGGACTGGGGAGAATCGAACTCCCTACACCACGGTCTTCAGCCGTGTGCTCTCCCAATGAGCTACAGTCCCAATAAAATAATTTAGAGTATTGACTTTTTAAGTTTATTGAAGAGGGTAACATTTTTAAACACATATTTTCTCACATTGTTATGAGTTTGAAGAAAGGAGATTTTATTGAAATAGAATTTACGGGAAGAGTCAAAGAAAACAACGATGTTTTTGACACAAATATTAAGAAAGATGCTGACGAAGCGGGATTGGAAGTTAAGGATCCTAAGCCATTTGCTTTGAGTGTCGGAAACTTAATGTTGCCAAAGGGTTTTGATGCTGACTTAGAAGGTAAAGAGCCAGGTAAAAGTTATACTGTTGATGTAAAATGTGAAGATGCTTTTGGGAAGAGAGACAAAACGCTGATCAAAATGATTCCTACTAAATTATTCCATGAACAGCAGATTGATCCCCAAAGAGGAATGGTTTTAGCTTTGGATGATAGATTGGTTAAGATTTTAAGTAATTCTGGTGGTAGAACATTGGTTGATTTTAATACTCCACTTGCTGGCAAAGACGTTGTTTATAGTTATAAGATTCTGAAAATGGTTGAAAAGCTGGAAGAAAAGGTTAATGCTTTGCAGGAATTTTTGTTCAAAAAGAAGTTCGACTTTAAAGAGGACGGCAAAAAGATTGTTTTTGAGGTTGAGAAAGGAATGGATCAATATATCAAGATGTTTGCTCCTAAGTTCAAAGAGATTCTTGGTGTTGAGATTGATTCTAAGATTGTTGCGGCAAAGAAAAAAGAAGAGAAGAAAGATAGTGATTGATTATAATAATGCTTAAATAATTCTTTTGGTTAGATTTTTTATGGCGCAAAGGATGCAAGATCTTTGGGGTGCTTTTATAAATTCTGAAAATGTCGGCGAGTTTTTAGGTATGGGAGTTGATTTGAGTAGATACTTTTCAGGGAGGCAAATGGGGATCGTATATAGTCATTCTCAGGTACGTGCGAGGAAGGTCTTAGCATATCTTAAAAAAAAAGAGGACGACTTTCCTACGGTGGAAATGATGAAGCATAGAGGGGGATTTTATCAGATTATTTTTTCAAGAGATCAAAGAAAGTGGGTGCGACCTAATTCTACTCTTTCATCACAATAATCCTTATAAAGAAATAATTGTATAGTTTTTTATGGAAGAGAATAATCAAGAAGTGGGGGGAAATGATATTGATTTTAGTGCTGTGAAAAAGGGTGTTCCTAATGATGTTGATAGAGAACTAGAGGAGATTATTAAGAAACATACAGCTAGAATAAAAGTTGTCGGGGTTGGCGGTGCTGGTAATAATACATTAACTAGGATGCATCAGATTGGGATTCGTGGCGGGGAGATGATTGCGATTAATACAGATGCTCAAGATTTACTTTATGCTAGCGCGGATCAGAAGATTTTGATAGGAAGGGAGATTTCTAAGGGTCTTGGTGCTGGAAGCAATCCTGCAGTTGGTCGTGAAGCGGCTAAGGAATCGTTGACAGAGATTAAGAAGAAATTACAGAACTCAGATATGGTTTTCATTACATGTGGTTTGGGTGGCGGAACAGGTACTGGTGCTGCTCCAGTTGTTGCTGAACTAGCCAAGAAGCAAGGTGCTTTGACTATTGGTGTTGTTACATTGCCTTTTAGTGTTGAAGGAGCTAAAAGAATTGAAAATGCGCAAGAAGGCCTTGAGAGAATGCAGGCGATTGTTGATACTTTGATTTTGATTCCTAATGATAGGTTGTTAGATTTAGCTACAGATTTACCTTTGCCAACCGCTTTTAAGATTGCAGATGAGATTTTAACAAATGCCGTTAAGGGGATTACAGAATTGATTACATCCTCAGGATTGGTTAATCTAGATTTTGCAGACATTAAGACAGTGATGGGCGATGGTGGTGTTTCGTTGATAGGTGTTGGGGAGTCAGATACTAATGAGAGAGCTAGAGAGGCTGTTGACAAGGCTTTGAACAATCCATTATTAGATGTAGATGTGAAGAATGCTAAAGGAGCCTTGATTAATGTTATAGGCGGAAATGACTTGAGTTTGGATGAATATAAAGAAGCTGTTCAGTTGATTGGAGAACAGTTAAGTCCAGACGCGAGGATTATTTCAGGTGCGAAGATTTCTCCAGATATGGAAAAGAGCTTGAAGGTTATGGTTATAATTACAGGAGTGCATTCTGCTCAGATCTCCGGGGAAAAAGTGTCGATTGAAGAGGGGAGAAGGCAAGACATTGAAAAGGAGCTGGGAATAGAATTCTTTGAGGAGTAGAGGGTGGCAAAACGCAATAGACTAAGCTTTGGAGAGTATCAGAGGATTGCAGTATCTGGGAATTACGACAGTGGAGAACTTGGGGTGGTTAGTTCTCTTGTGGGAGATCTTTTTTCAAGTTCCCCACGCCACTCTTCGGCCATAGGTGGTTGGGTTGGGGTTCTATTTGATGATGATGAATATGTGGCAGATCATCCCTCTATGAAAGTTGATTTATCCACAGACCCTAGGGTAATACTCTACTGTGATGAAAAATATTTGAAGAGGGCCGAGAGGTTAGCAAAGGCTCTTGGCAGAGAAGGCCTTGGGCCGTTTTCTCTAGTGGATCATCCGAGAGCCAGTTAATTTTAAAAACCCTTAGATCTAATTTATTCTATGAAGATGCCAAAATTTAAGTTTAGTTTGACACAATATAAGAGAGTGTGGCGATTATTACGTAAGCCCAGCAGGGAAGAGTTTTTGACAATTTCTAAAGTTTCTGCCATTGGTTTGTTGATTATTGGTGCTATCGGATTTGTGATAGCAATGGCGATGGGAATGTTTAGCATTTTCTAGAGTATAATAATTCTTATAAAGGCTTAAGCTGAGTATTTCTTATGTCAGATGAAGAAGTAGATAGGGAAGAGCCGGCAGTAGATTGTACAGTTAGCTGCCCTTATATGGGTCATAATTATATTAGTGATGGTGTCACGGGAGATCTTTGCTATGTTTCTGGAAAATTTGTTGGAGATTCATTCGGGGGCCCGTGTTGCCATAGTCTTACGGAGGATGATTTAACTAGTTTCTCACATGATTTGCTGGACACTCCTCATAGTATTTCCCACGGTGATGGTGGCTATGTTTCTTCTGGTAATGCCGTCTGCCTGTAGTCCTTCTTGCTCTACTTCTTTAGGCCTCTTAATTTTCCTAGAACGTAAGTTGAGAATTCTACGCTTCTATCATCTGCACTTTTCAATTGGGCGAAACACATTCCGCAAGGTGTGATTATTTTTGTTGGCTTACCTTTGACGTGTGTTACTCTTAATTTTGCGATTTGTTTTGCTAGTTTTGTATTATTTGACCTCAATCCGCCTCCTCCTCCGCAACACATTGAGTTTTCTCTGTTCTTTCTCATCTCAACTATCTCTGCTCCCAATCTTTCTATTACTTCTCTTGGTTCATCATAGATGTTTTCATGTCTTCCTAGATGACAGGGATCATGATATGTTACTTTCTCTGTTTGCTCTTTCCTAATCTTTTTCTTTTTCAGGGAGTTTAGAATTGTTATAGTGGCATGCTCTACTTCAATATCCCATCCTCTTAGTAGCTTTGGATAAATTGTTTTGAAGGCGTTGTAGCAGGAGGGGCAATTTGTGATGATTTTGGAGATTTTTTTCTTTTTGAACAATTCAAAGTTTTTTTGAGCCAATCTTTTTGCTTCTTTTCTGTAGCCAGCGCTCAAAGGGGGGAGCCCACAACATACTTCTTCGTCGGGTAACAATATGAAGTCAATTCCTATTTTATTGAAGATCTCTTTGTAGTTTTCAAACTCTTTCTTTAGAACACCCTTAGTTAGGCATCCGGGATAGTAAAGTGTTTTTGTGAATAGTTTCTTGAATAGTTTTGCCATGATTAGATTAAGCGTAAAGAGGTTTTAAAGTTTTAGATTCCAATACTAATTAGCCAGATAGCTATTAGGACCATGACTATTGATGCAGCTAATCTCATCCAAGCTTTTTCATCAGAGTTCCATTGTTGGATTATTTTGGGGGACATCCCTTTGTAAATTAAGAATGTTATTACTAGCAATGGAAGGATAAAGATTATGTTGTAGATTGTTAGGTAGAGTAGAGCAATTCCCATTGGCTGTGTTTGCAATAATGTAATAATTGGCAAGTAGACTCCGCCGGTACAAGGTAGTTCAAATAACGCTACAATGATTCCTAAGAGCATTATTGCGAAAAGTGTTCCTTCTTTTGCTTTCTTTTCTATGAATGGTTTTAGCTTTTTGGAGATTCTTAATAATGCTTCGTTGCCCTTTCTTGCTTGCAGGTAGTCATGAAATTCAATTAATCCTAGAATTAGAACTATCAATCCTACAATAAGATAGACTAGGCTCCTGATTCCAGAGAGTTGTTGGAGAACTTTGAATAATGCAAAACCAGCTAGGAAGTATGTTATGAAAACGAATATTGAATAGATTATCCCGTATCTTAGAGCTCTTTTTCTTGATCCAGTGTGAAGTAATGCTATCATTAGGAAGATTAGGACTCCGAATGCGCATGGGTTTATTGCATCGACTAGGGCTACAATAATTAATCCTATTAATGCTACTATTGGCTTGTCCTCGAAGTTATTATTGAATAAATCACTGAAGTAGGCTTTTGTTTTGGTAAAGAAATTCACAGAGGGGTTGTTGATTTGTTCTTGGCAATTTTCTATATAAGATTCTAAGTTTTCTATTATTGGTGTCGATCCTGTTATATAATTGTAATTTCCATCACATTCTATTACTACGGTTGGTGTTCCTCCAGAAAATCCTAGTTGATCTTTTAATTGATAGAAGAATGTTGATCCCTCTTGGTCGTTTAATAGGTATTTTGTTACTGTTACATTTTCTATTTGTGCTACTTCTTCAAGAATTCCTGAGTCGTCTAATTGTTCACAGTAATAACATCCTAATTGTCCAAACTCGTAAACGTTGATTTCTGTTGCGGCTACTAAAGTTGCTAAGAATAGTATTGCTAGCAATGGAAATAGTTTTTTCATATTCTGTTAAGAGAATAGTTGTTTATAAAGCTTAAGGGGAAACTGGTTACGCTAATTTATTGTGTTTAGTGTAGAATATAAATTCTTATAAAGGGTATTTCTTTCTTTTTCTAATGCCAACTTTTGATTATGAGTGTAATAGTTGTGGATTTGAGGGAGAGTACAGAGATGTCTCTGCTGGAGATACTCCGGAGTGTGCATTCTGCCAATCAAATGATATGAAAAAGTTGTTCACAGGATTTAATACGAATAGGCCATCTAAGAGTGGTCTTGATGATCTACCAGCAGTGATACCTGCTATTCTTAAGTCGGATATTGAGCTTCCGTGTGGGCATACTGGCACATTGCTGAGTGACGTGACACTTGTGCGAGGCGATGCCAACATTCAGAATTAGTTCTAAGAGAAAGGTTTTCAAATGCTCAAGAATGTTTTTGTAAGGTCTGCTGTAAAGCTTTTCCCGGTTCTTTTATCGCTTGGTGTTTTTGATAGAGTCACATAAACATCGGGATTAAATCCTCTTTTGAACACATGATAATGTTTTCCTTTCTCAGTGTAAGAGAATCCATGTTTTTCCAATATTGTTTTTAGCTGAGAACTCATTCTGCTGTAAGATTTGAATGCGTCTGATATTTCTTTTTGTGCGGAAGCCCTTTCCGTGGTTGCCCTACCTAGTTCTTCTCCGTGTCTTTCTAAGAAGCCATTCAATCTTTCCCTCATATATGGGGATAGCTTCTCTCCTCTTGATTCTGTAAATGCTTTTATGGCAAGTAGAGCATCATGCGTGCATATTTCTTCTTCTCCAGCTTCTTTCTCTCCGAAGGACCTGTATCCTCTGAGGTTCATTTGTGCTATCTCTAAATCGTCCGTTAGATTTGCGGTTTCTTCAGATAATCTTTCGACAGTGCCTTCTAGGTTTGATTTATCTGATTCTAATTGCTCTATTGTACTTTCATACAATTGGGTCATTTCTTCATGATCCTTTGCTTTCTTCCCCCAGTCTTGTTCTTTTGATTCAGATTCTTGCCTTAGCCCCTCTAGCCTTCTGTTTATTTCTAGTCTTCTTTTGAGATTAGATATGAATTCGTAACTATGGTCTCCGGGTGTTATCCCCCTAGTCCGTGATGCTAAGTGTTTCATTACAACATCTTCTGGAGATATCTTTTTCATCCTCTTTCTTCCTTGGAAGAAGCCTCGTGTCCATAATCTGTTTGATTTTGGATCTGTTGTTCTTGGCCAATAAACTCTTATCCCACCATCATAACATGTCAACTCTGGTGTCAAAAGATGAGACTTTAGTCTTTTTGAAAATGTCGGGCTTGGTTCTACTGCTACGTGGGCCATTCCGGCAAACTTTTTGGCGAAAATACCCGGATTAATAATCGTTTGTTGGTCCTGATTTGTTTTACTTAAGAAGATAATTGGAAGGCTGTTTTCTGACTTTGTTCCATTTATAAATTCTGCTAAAAATTCTTCATCTCCGTCTAGTAACTCATGTGGTTTTTCAGTTAGAGGCATCCACCCATCATAGGCGGTTGGTAGTTTTTCTATTAGCATATCTATAAATCTCGGTTTTCTTGGGGCTATATTGGTGTGATTCCACGATCTTGCCCCATGTTCTGTTGTGGCGTATATTTCTCCCCCATTTTCATCGGGGTCTCTTTTTACGGACATTTTTGTTGCCCATCTTTCATCTGTAGTGTTTCCTGGGTGGTCAAATCTAAAGGAGGTATATCTTGTTCCAGCGTTTTCTATTGTAATTTTTTCTATTCTACTTATTCCATTTCCCTTAATTAGGCAAGAAGGATCTGTCCTTAGGCATTCTAGCATTCTGGGATCTCCGAATCCCCTATTGAATTCTCTGTTCCTAACTAACCATTTAGACATTACTGTGAAAATTTCCTCATCAGTTGCTTCTTTGGCTATTGGGAATTTGGCTTTGATTATTGGTTCCATTTTATAAGTTCCTTTAAAGTGGTAACGCTTATGCCTTTTTAAGGTTTTCTTTAGCTATAACGGATTCAGAGAAAGGTTTTTAAATTGAAATTATGATTGTATTCTATTGCCTACGTTGTCCAATGGCTAAGACACCGCCCTGTCGCGGCGGAAACCCGGGTTCAATTCCCGGCGTGGGCGTTTGCTCTAGAAGGTGGGAGTAACATTTAAAAGGAATGTTGTTCTAAAGAGTATATGAGGAGAATATATAATGATGAAGCCTTGTATGATAACTGGTTAAAGAGGGTTGAAAAAAATGGGATTGAAGGATTGAGTAATTTCTATTCAAATTTAGTTATAAGATTTATTAAAGATATGGCTCTTGGAGTTAATGTTGCTAAGTCTTCTAAGAAAGGAGCAAGATCCAAGAAGCGGTTGAATGCACTTAAGCAAAAAGTGATTTTTGTGATGAAAGGATTAGAAGAAAGAGGGCTAAAAGATATCACGAAACTAAAAGCAGAAACAGTCCATAAGTTTTTTGAAGAGATGAGGGATGGAACTATTCTGAATAGATATGGAAAGCCCTATCTCTCTACAGGAGATTACATCAAAGACTTTAAGGCATTCTGGCATTGGTATCAGAAGACTATGGGCAAGGAAGGGATTGCGGTTCTAGATATTACCGATGAGCTATAGGGGGGATTTTTGATAAACTTTCACTATGGACAAGCCTAAAAGCAATAAAATAGGAACTATCTTATCACAAAAAATGAAG
>NZCX01000019.1 GCA_002688415.1 Candidatus Pacearchaeota archaeon | reverse complement strand
TCAAGACATAACAATTACAAGCGATGATGAATGGTACGTCCTTAGGCAAAACATTACAGACGCGGAATGGATTGATGATGACGGGACAATAGATGATTTAAGATTTGCATTCCTAGGATTAGGCGAAACAAATGGAAGCTTCTATATAGATTATGTCAAATTCTATAAAGAAGAATCAGGGCCAACTTATGTCGATGGGAAGTATGAAAAGGCACTACAATTTGATGGTACTGACGATTACGTTTACGTTCCCGATATTGCTTTAAACGAATCAAAGCCAGATAGGTCAACAACAATAGAGTTCAGCCCAGATGCAACAATTATGTTTTGGGTGAAGAGAGGGGCAAGCTCTGACGACATGATTATTGGAAGATACAATGAAGATGAGAGTGATATGATTTGGCATGTTTCTCTGTCTGACAGCACATTGTCAGCATATTTCGATGACGATGCAACAGCATATGATGAGGCATACTTGACAACCTCTTCGGTATCTGGCGTAGCGGATACATGGCACCACGTTGCAATAACGAAAGACAATGCGGCATGTAATTTATTTTGGGACGGTGCAGTTGTACAAACATCTTACGGATGTCCAAACACAATAGACACATCTAGAGCAGAGGGTCTAAGTATCGGGCGGAAATCGAATTCAACGGGGTCCTTCTACTTTAATGGAACTCTGGATGAATTGAAAATATTCAATGAAAAGTTAACAGACGCAGAAATAGATGTTCATTATAGGTCTAGCTTGAACAAATATGGATATAATAATTGGACACTCTACATCAACCAAACCAATCTAACAGTAGGGGCTTCTTATAATTATGATATTTACTATGCCGGTAGAGCAAGTTTCTCATCAACCTCAGAAATAAGAAGGATCTCTGGAAATGCAGCGCCAACTTTTATTTTAGTTTCAAATACCCCTTCCAGCATAAATGATGTTGATCCAAATACTACAATTTATTTCACAGTCAATGTATCAGACACAGACAGCAATTTTGACACTGCGATACTACAATATAGGGCAACAGCAGATTCAGATTGGACCAATGTTACAATGACAAATACCTCTGCAAAAGATTATTATACTGGATTAAACATTAGTCTTGACCTGGGTGCAACAGAAACAAACTATACATATAGAATTTATGCAAATGATACTCTTGGATCCGTTGGGCTAAGTGGCAACACTACTTTGCAGGCATTCTGGGATAGAACTTGGACAATGGGATTCGCATATGACTCAGTTTCAGGACGATACAATCAGAACAAAGAAATCGGGAATTTGACAGTAAACAACACTGGCGACTATGCTTTAACAGTGGTTTATGTTGGTGATGATTCACCATTCGGGCTATACTATAAAGACAGTGGGGAGACCCAGACATCTTTCACACTTACATCAAATGCGACAAGTAAAGAATCTAAAACTATTCAAATGAATGGTACATTCGGAGCAACAGACAGAAACGATACAGTTATATTCACAGCAGTCGGATTAGGGCAGGCGGATCCAACTACATTAAATGATAACTTCACATTGTTAACTTTCTCGGGAGGAGCATTCCTTGAGGTTGGGATAGACAACTATGAGGCTTCTGTCAATCAGTCTTCAACTTTTGAGTTAGGAGGCTACGTAAGAAACATAGGAGACAACTACTCTTATGATACAGATCTTAACTGGAGTCTTCCTTCAGAGTTCACAGTCTCTGACGGGAACGCAACAAATCAATTTGGGAATCTAATTTCGAGAGATCAATCTGGAACATATACAAACCGATCTGATCTAAATATTACATTAGATGAAACAATCTCGGCCGGATTTTATACTGTATACCTTTTGGGACAAGGAACAAATGGAACTGAGACAACCTCAGAAACAAACGCTTCTACGAGTTTAACATTAACAGTCTATTGTAGTATGGATGATGAAGTATGTGGGACGGGATGTAGTTATGTTGAAAATGCAACATTTTACGATTCAGATTGCACAGAGCCGGAAGCTACAATCTTGGAGGGAGGATCCTCTAGTGGCGGTGGCGGCGGCGGTGGCGGCGGAGGCGGCGGAGACGAATTCTCTAAATCAGAAGGTAGTTTTGAGTTGTCAAACGGAGAAGGTTCGAAATTCTACTTCGAGATTGAGAATAAACAGAATAAGACAAGGACAATTTCAAATATATTCCCAAAAGGAGAAAATGCTGAGTATATTGAAGTAATTAGTGGAATTGGAGAGGAATTGAGCGCACTCGAGAAAATTAATATCACTGTTGAAATTAATGCCCCAGCATACTTTAATGCCGGGAAGCATTTGTTGCAGTTTGATGTGGTGATTAAGGATTCGGTGGGCGCATCTGAGACAGTACAGAAATACCTCACGTTATACATCTTGGATGTTCCAAGGGAGGTAGCTGACGAGATGATGGCTGCGGCTGATGAGTATATCACCTGGATGGAGGAGATTGGGCTTCAGATGACTGAAGTCGATAACTATTTTACTTTAATGAGCTCAGACTATAATGAAGTCGAATTCAGCAGCCTTCAGGAGAGATTTGAATTTTTAGAGGAAATAGCGGTGGCCGCACAGGAGTTTGTTGAAATCAACTCGAGTCTATTAGAGTCAATTAGCCATGCCGCAGAGTTTGACGTTGATGTGTTTGAAACAAAGAAGTTGTGGTTATTGGCCAACGTGATCTTTAATCGAGGAGATTATGTCCTAGCAAAGCAGAGGATTAACGAAGCACAGTCGATGTATTCATATGAAACAAAAGGAGAGTTTGGATTGGCGTATTATTCTAAAAAGAATCCAGTCCAAGCACTGTCAGCCTTAATAGTTTTAATGGGTATCGGATTTTTCGGAGGATATATGAGTAGAAAAGGTTACTTGAAGAGAAAGATTACCTTGTTAAAAAGAGAAGAAGCACTTTTATTACAGTTAATGCAGGTAGTTCAAAGATACACCTTCAAAGATAACAAGTTGTCGATGGGAGAATATTATGAGTCTATGGGGCAATATGAGAAGAAGTTATCCAAAACTATCAGAGATAGAGTCAAGACAGAATCACAATTGACACGGATATCTCATTTACAAAACAAAAAAGAAGGATTGGCAATGGAGAAGGCAAAGTTAATCGAGATGATGAGGACACTTCAAGACGATTATCTGAATAAGGGAAAATTAGACACAAGAATTTATGAGAATATGTTAAAGACATATGCAAAGAGGTTGACGGATGTCCAAGAAGAAATGGTGTTCTTGGAAACAAGAAAGATGCTAAAAAAGAACAACTTGAAATCAATGAGGCTAGAGGACGCAAAGAAAAAAGAATAGTTTTTTATACCTAGCAACACCAAATTCTTTATGAAACAACCACCAATTATTGAAGCAAAATTCAAGCAATCAACAGAGGATTTTATCGTCGAAGAAGTGTTTGGAGATTGGAACCCAAAGATATCAGAACAAGATAATTTCAATCAGTCTCCAGATTTATCAAGTCTTCAACCAAATCCAGATCGAAGCTTCCTTGCTTGTGAATTAGAAAAAAGAAACATTGACCTTTTCTCAGCCATTAAGATACTGGCAAGCCATTTGCATAAGGGAACAGATTCAATAGGCTATGCAGGGATAAAGGACAAAAAAGCACACACCTGCCAGAGGATAACAATCTTCGAGCCAGATATGGAATTAATTAAAACTTTCAAGCATGAAAACATTTACTTGAAAGAATTCCGCTGGGAAAAAAGAAAAATCAAAATGGGATATCTCGATGGCAACCGTTTCACAATAATTCTAAGAGACCTGGACAAAAAAGATGCAATCAAACTTTCGACACACCTAAGAAGATTAGATCATTTCGCAAATTACTTCGGGAAGCAGCGTTTTGGATCAGTCAGGGGAAACAATGCGAAAATAGGAAAACTTCTAGTAAAAAGAGAATTTAAGAAAGCAATCGATGCCCTACTCTTAGATACAAGTAATAAAGAACAGGAAGAAGTAACTTTTGCGAGAATCAAACTAAAAAAAGAAAAAGATTACAAAGAAGCTCTAAGCTACTTCCCAGAATATTTAAGATTCGAAAGAAGGATATTAGAATATTTAGCAAAAGGAGCAGAGCCACTTGAAGTAATCAAAAGGTTAGAAAGAAAAAGCATGCTAATGTACGTACACGCACTCCAAAGTAAGATATTCAACAGTATCTTAGAGAAGGCACTTGCAGAAAACTTTGACTTTACGAGAAAGGGCCAACAAAAGATCCCACTTATGGGATACAAAACAAAAATAGAAGAAGAGCCTCTAAAAGAAATAGAAAAACAAGTTCTAGAAGATGAGAGTATCTCATTGGAAGATTTTGATATAAGAGAAATTCCATACTTGAGAATCAAAGGAGATCTCAGAGATGCAGTTGTACCGATAGGAGATTTAGAACTTGAGCTTGAAGACGACGAAGAAAACGAAGGCTCGAAAAAAATGATTCTAAAATTCACATTGAAAAAAGGAACATATGCAACAACATTTCTTGAGAACTTTTTCATTTTAAGAGAATAACCTCAACCTTTAAAAATAAGAGATAACTTTGAGATTCAAGGGTGCGTAGTATACTGGTAGAATGGTCGGCTCCAACCCGACAGAAAAGGGTTCGATTCCCTTCGCGCCCATCATTTCCCCCTTAATAAAAATCCTTATAAACCCCATTAGTCACTATATATTATGCAAAGAAAGCTGGTGATAAGTTTAGTAAGTCTATTTCTTCTTCATTTAGCTTTGGCGTCTGTAACACTAAATAACTATACCCTGGAGACAAGCTATTTCTCTGGAGACACAATCTCAGGTACATTAAACATAACAATCTCAGATGAACCCGCGTCGACATTAATAACATCTAATCTTAATGGGGAAATGACGATTGAGGATTTTTTGAACGCAAACAACAAAGATAATTTCTGTTCAGTTTCAGATTGCGAAAGTGATTATGAGGCTTCGAATCAGTCGGCTGAGAAAACGTTAACATTAACAGGAGCTTCTGCGAAAACAATAGGTTTTGTTTTGACTGGGGATGACGTTGATATTCAGAGTTTAAATTTTTCAATTTCTAGCGATTTTGAAGAAAGTGAAGATGTTCCATTCCATGTGGAGTATTTAGGATCGGAAGAATGGGATTTTTTAAATTTTTCAAATAACTACGCGGATTCAATAAGTTCTTATGATGAAAGTTCACAAAACGGAGTTCAGGCACTCGGAACTTTAGAATATTGTCAAGAAGTTTCCTTAGTGAAAACAAAAAGCTTACAAGCAGGAGCATACATCCAAGAGACTTTTGATAATATCACCATGAATTTGCATATTTCAGGTGATTCTCCAGTAGCCCAGTGTAGTTTCGTCGGTGGAGAGGGATGTAAGTTGGAATTAGATGAGGGATTTATAGAGGGAGACTATTATGTTTGTGCAAAGAACAGCGGAGATCAATCTTTAAATATTCTAACAGAAGATGTTTCATCTAAAAAAGATGGAGCAGTATTGAATGATGGAAGCTTTACTGCTCAAGATGTAAATTATGGTGTTTTTATAATGCCAGAAACATATGCAGATGCTTCTCTAATCGAGATGTCAGAGATATTCAGTAGTTTTCCAACTGTAGCGAATAATTATATTGACAATCATTACGGTGGGGATTGTTTAGACTCCTGCATTTTTCCAATTACTTTCGATGGGATTCCACAAACAATAGACCTCTCTGGTTTGCAATTGAGATATACTGTAGATAGTGGAGCAGAAGTTGATGAAACAAACTTTTACGATATATCAGAAACGGATGCAACGGTAAATTATGAGGGAACACTAGATATAGATGAACTAGGGTTTGAAATCAGCGATGAGACAGAGTTCAAATTATATTTTGACGGGACAGAGATTTTAAATGAAGAAGTGGCGGCCGACGACAGCTTGATAGATAACCTATATCCCCTAAGCGTTCCAGCAGGAGTCCCAATAGCATTCAAGATAATCTCAGAAGTTGATAATTTTACGGAGATAAAATGGGATTTTGGAGATGGTTTTGAAGCAGAGTCAACAGAAAAAGAGCAAGAGCATACATACCAGAATATTTCAAATTATACACTAGAAGTTACAGCGACATACGGTAGCTCAAATGAAACAAAAACATTCGAAATAAGTGTATTCTCTCCAGAGGAGATTACAGAATACATGCTAGAGAGGAAGTTAGACACTATAGAATACTTAGATGATAAAGCAGACGACTATTCTTTCTCTGAAGAAATTAAAGAAGCGTTAGATTTGGTTTCGCTAAAGACAGAATTAGAGGATTTGCAAGAAGATTTCAACGATTCAACAACAGACTCAACAATGATAACTATCGCAGAGGCCCTATTCGAGCTAATTATTCCGGCAGAGTTTGTAGTTTCAAAAACAACAGACTTCCTAATATTTGACGATGCAGACATAGATCTGTCCGTTCTGGAGACAATATCGGGAGATTCAACAGACTCAGAAGGGGATTACGAAACAGCAATCCAAAGGTGGTTTGCAAATGAGATGGTGGTTGATATAGAAAAAGAGACAGTGGTCGTAACATACGAGGATGGTGAAGAAGAAACGGCGGTACAGTCTTACGAATTAACAATTGAATCATCTTCCGAAGACAAGGCATACTTCGTTATAGACAGTGCGTTAGCAGATCTAGAATTTAGCTCAGGAGTTGAGGCAGTAAGTGCAGGAACATCATCTTATTTTGAAATAGAAGCCGGAGAAACAAAAACAGTAACATTTACATTAATAAGTTCAACGGTGCCAACCTTCTTTGTTTCACCAGAGCCATCCAAGCTATCTCTTGAAGATACTTTGGATGTAAATGAGGAATGTAATTTTGATGGGATATGTGGAGATGGAGAAAATTCAGAGAACTGTCGTGATGATTGTAAGCCTACAAGCTTATTGTTGATATATGCTGTCCTATTGCTTATTCTTTTCGGAGCAGCATTCATCGGTGTAACATTATGGTATCAGAGACATAAAGAAGAAATCCTGTTCGGAGACCGAAAACAACTATTCAATTTATTGGTTTTTGTAAAGAACGCGAAAGAAAAAGGGATGAAAAAACAAGAGGTTGTAAAGGTGTTGATAGAAAAAGGATGGACACAAGAGAGGGTAAATTATGCGATCTCTAAGGCAGAGAGAATAGACAAGGTGGGGATCTCAAGTTTCAATAACTTTATTGACAAAAGGATTTATTCTAAAAATGCTGTTACCCAAACCAAGCAACAACCGGGCCCAAAAATTAATAAACCCAACTTTCAAAGAATGAATAGGAAAAGATGATCAAGATAATAAGAAACTTTGCTAGAAGGGTATTCTCTGGAATATTCAAGAAGAAGGGAGAGGTAAAACTAGGCTTCTATGGTTCTCCAAATGCAGGTAAAACATCTTTAGCAAATGCAATCTGTCAGGACTGGTTGGGAGAGGACCTCGGAACAGTAAGTAAAGTTCCACATGAGACTAGAGAGATACAGGTTAAAGAAAAAGTAGTAATTGAAAAAGATGGAAAGAAGGTAGAGTTCAAGCTAATTGACACTCCGGGGATAGCGACGAAGATAGACTTCGAAGATTTTCTTAAATTTGGGATGAAGAAGAAGGAGGCCCAAGGAAGGGCAAAAGAGGCGACACAGGGAATTATTGAGTCTATCAAGTGGCTAGATGACATGGATGCTGTAATTGTCCTAATAGATGCTAGCATAAATCCTTATTCGCAAGTTAATATTACAATACTGGGCAACCTTGCGGCAAGGAAAATTCCCGTTCTTGTCGTCGCTAACAAAATAGATTTAAAAAAAGCAGACATAAAAAAAGTCCAGGGTGCATTCCCAGAGTACGAAGTTGTGGGAATCTCGGCAAAAACTGGAGATAACATGGAAGAGTTTTACGAGGAGCTATTCAAATTAATCAAAAAAGCGAAATAAGTTAAATTAATAAACCCAAAAAAGTTAATAAAAAGATAAAGATGGTGAAGAAAAAAAAGAGTAGATCGAAGAAAGCAGACCTAACTATCCATTTTATGCCATATTCCGAAATAGCCCACGAAGATACAATCCATAGAATAAAAAAGATCATGGGAATCGTCCTAGCAAATAGAATAATAATTCTACAAGGAAAATTAAGACCAGAAGAAGAAACAAGATTAATAGAGAACTCAATGACACTGATAGGAAATATTAAGGGCTTCCAGGGAATAGAAATAGCAACAGTATCAAATGAGGAGGATACACATTCATTGTTCAATAGGATAAGACATAACATAGCAAGGATTCTAATTGGAGAACAAGACGCAATTACAATTATCGGACCAGCAACTGTTGTAAAGGAAATGAAGCAAGATCCAAAGAAGATAGAGTTGATGCTAAACAAGAGATAAGCTTAAAACCATCTCGGTTCTAATAAAATTATGGAAGAAATTAATGATCTAATTAACTTCAGTATAATCAACATAGATAAGCCGGCTGGCCCAACAAGTTTTTCTATTACTGAATTTGTTCGAAGAGAATTAAAGCTGAAAAAGGCATCCCACATGGGAACCCTGGACCCAAAAGTTACGGGAGTGCTTCCAATAACATTGGGAAGAGCATGCAGGTTAGCCCAATTTCTAATTTCACATGATAAAACATACGTTGGAATACTTCACACACACAAGGAGCAGGACATAAAAGAATTGCAAAAGATCATAGACAAAGATTTTACTGGAGAAATAACTCAAACTCCACCACATAAAAGTGCTGTAAAACGTGCTCCAAGAAAGAGGACAGTTTATTATTTCAACCTATTAGAAACTTCAGATAGCAAGGACTTCTTGTTTGAAACAAAGGTAGAAGGTGGAACATATATCAGAAAGATATGTTCAGATTTAGGAGAGAAAATAGGTGGCGCACACATGGACGAATTAAGAAGAACAGAGGCTGGAGAATTTTCAGAAGAAACTGCAATAAAGCTTCCGGAATTCGAAAAAGCAATTAAAGATCCGGAACTTCTAAAATCATACCTAGTCCCAGCAGAGGATATAATAAAGAAAGTTCTTCCCGTCATAGAAACAAAAGATCTTAATCTAAAAAGTCTGTTAACAGGAAAACCGCTTCTAAAGAATGAGATGAAAGACTTTAAGAAAATAAAAGAAGATTCTTTTTTTGCTTTATTCCAGAAAAAGAAATTTATTGGAATTTATAAAAAAGTTAAACATAAAGATATATTTGCTAAGCCAGAATTTGTGTATAATTAGAAACCAAACTGAGGTCTTCCACTTGTAGGACAAAAAACTCCACCACTCTTTCTAGAGCTGATGCTTACCCGACTTCCGTTGCTTCCTCTAAGGTATAAGCTGGATCCTCTCTTCCCAGAGAATAGATGGTATAAGTTTCCATTATTTCTTCCAGAAAGTCTAACATCAGTGTGTCCGTTACTTCTTCTAAGGTCAATATTTGTTCGGTTTCCTACATATGGAGACATACAGCCAGCATTAACCAAGGCTAGACAAGTACCAAAAGCCAATCCTGCAGCCTTTCCTAAATATTTCTTATTCATAATTTATATAGGCACAATTACTTTATAAAGCTTTCGGTCTGTTGTCATTCACGCGTAGTTACCGCAACTTCAACCCCCAACATATCCATCAGATCCCAATAATCTTTAAATACGCTAATCATCATGAAACCTCATGGCAGAAGAGGAAGAGAATATTACAGAGTCACCGATAAAACAAGACGATTTTTTGATAGAGGCAAAAGAGTTTTTCGAAACAAATAGGAAATCAATCGGAGCAGTAGTAAAGCAAGGTGATAAAATAGTCCACGTAGACTTTCAAGATCTATCAGCTCATAGCCCAGAGATCTCGGAGATGTTTATCGAAAGACCAGAAGAGACAACCCAGTTGTTAGAACTGGCCTTACAGGAGCTAGAATGGGCACCGAACAACCCCAAGGTTAGACTTACAAGCATTACACCAACCCAAGAATTATTAATTAGGAACATTAGGGCAAAGCATCTGGCAAAGATGATTGCAATAGAAGGGATAGTAAGACAGGCCAGTGAGGTTAGACCAAGAGTAACTAACGCAAAATTTGAGTGTCCAAGTTGTGGGACAATAATATCAGTGTTACAGATTGATAAAAAGTTCAAGGAGCCAACAAGATGTTCATGTGGTCGGAGAGGGGGGTTCAAAGAAATTAGTAAAGAAATGGTCGATGCGCAGGTTTTGGTTATTGAAGAAGCAAGTGATAACCTATCTGGAGGGGAGCAGCCAAAGAGGATAAATATCTTTTTACAAGAAGACTTAGTTGATCCAGGGATGGAGATGAGAACAACCCCAGGTAGTAGAGTAAAAGTTATAGGGGTATTAAAAGAAATAGCTTTATCCTCTGCAAGTGGAGGGAAGCTAACAAGGTTCGATATAGCAATAGAAGCAAACAACATTCTCCCGCTAGAAGAGAGTTTTGAGGACATAGATATTAACGAAGAAGACGAAAGAGAAATAAGAGAACTGGCAAAAGATCCTGACATTATTAAAAAAATGGTAAAGAGCATCGCTCCGTCGATTTATGGAAAAGAGGATGTCAAGAAAGCATTGGCTTTCCAACTATTTGGAGGAGTAAAAAAAACAAGAAGCGATGGAACCGCAATGAGAGGAGACATCCATGTTCTTCTAGTCGGTGATCCAGGTGTAGCAAAATCCGTTATGTTAAGCTTCATTGCTCAAATTGCCCCAAAGGCAAGATATGTTTCAGGTAAGTCCGCAACCGGGGCTGGTTTAACGGCAACAGTAGTAAAAGATGAGCTATTAAAGGGTTGGTCTTTAGAAGCTGGTGCAATGGTTTTAGCCAACAAAGGACTTGTGGCAATTGACGAGTTTGATAAAATGAATGAAGAAGATAGGTCAACAATGCATGAGGCAATGGAGCAGCAGACAGTAACGATTTCCAAGGCAACGGTTCAAGCAACATTAAGAGCACAAACGTCTGTTCTAGCGGCTGCAAATCCAAAATACGGACGTTTCGATCCAACACAGCCAATCCCAAAACAAGTAAACCTTGCTCCATCATTATTATCTCGTTTTGATGCTATATTTATAATGAGAGACATCCCAAGCAAAGAGATAGATACCTCTATAGCACTTCATGTTCTAAGGGAGCACCAGCAGGAAGTAACCCATGATGTAATAGATAAAGATCTCTTAAAAAAATACATCTCTTATTCAAAACAAAAAGTGAATCCTACCCTAACAGAGGAGGCGATAGAGGAGATGAAGAATTTCTATGTTAGCCTGAGAAACCAATCCCAATCTTCTGATGCACCAGTAAAACCAATCCCAATCGGAGCGAGGCAACTAGAAGCTTTGGTTAGATTATCAGAGGCCCATGCGAGAATCAAATTACATAAAGCGGTAAAAGTTGAAGATGCAAGAGCAGCTATTGAATTGGTCAGGGCATATCTCATGGAGGTTGGTTACGATGAGGAAACAAAAACATTCGACATTGATAGGATCACAGGAACTTCGGCATCAAAGAGAAGCAAAATAGTAATGGTTAGGGAAGCTATTTCAGATTTAGAAAAGAAACTTGGTAAACTGGTCCCAGAGAATGAGATTGAAAAAGTTCTAAAAGATAAGATTGATAAAGCAGACTTAGAAGAGGCAATCAATAAGCTGCTAAAATCAGGAGACCTATTTCGGCCGAAAAGAGGATATTTTCAGCTGATGTAACTCGACCCCAATAATCTTTATAAACTACTTTTTTTTTATTCTAATATGAATGAACTAGACAACACACCAAGAAAGAGGAACACCGCATTCAAGTTAAGGATTGGAGACCTTCTCAAGGGGACACCATTTAAGGCAGAAGAAAAATTCCTTTTTTTAGAGTTGGGAGATAAAAAAGTATCTCGAGTAAATATTCTAGCAAACTGTGTAGACAAATTTATACAGGACGGTGAGAAAAAGTATGCAAGTCTGACAGTAGATGATGCCTCCGGCCAGATAAGGTTGAAAAGCTTCGGAGAGGATATTGAAACAATAAAGGAATTAACACAGGGCGACACTCTGCAGATAGTAGGGAACGTTAGAGAGTGGAATGATGAAATTTACATAATTCCAGAAATAGTAAAAAAGGTTGATCCGAGATGGCTACTAGTAAGAAAGTTAGAGATTCAGAAAAGCAAGAAAGATTTGCCAGTCGATGCAGAATCCAAAAATGAATTAAGAGAACAAATAATGAAGGGGATCAAGGATGCCGAAGTCGAAGGAGGTCTTGATACAGAAAAACTAATTATGGATCTTGACGCAAGCCCAGATGCAGTAAATCTAGAAATAAAGAAGCTTCTCGAAGAGGGGTTAATATACGAACCAAGGCCTGGAATCCTAAGGTATTTAGGCTAAAGTATATATTGGATAAGACATATTCTTTTAAGTAAAATTCAGCTAAGGCTATCATGAAGGCCCAGAGTTTTAAGACCCCAATAGGAAACGTTCATGAGAAAGTAATCGCAAGACCATTGAATATGGAGGTCAATAGCCATAACGAAAAGGGGATAGACCTTCTAGATCACAGAAAGGGAGTGGAGGTAAAGTCTTGTCTTATAGATCCACAAAGTAAAGATTCCAGAAAAAGATATTCTAAATGGACATTGTTCGATTATCAATTAAGTTGGGGCAAAAGATACGATGTAGAATTATATTGTGCACTTGGAACATATCAGCTAGATCTTCCAGTCAGTAGAATTTGGACCAGGAATCCAAAAAGACTAGAAGCCCATGTAACGAAAAGAGAATTTTGGATAGTCCCTTGGGATTGGACAACACAATTTCCAATAAGGCATGGCAAACATCATGATTATAGGTATCTTGTCAAAGAACCTAAAAGAGGGGGCTTAGCGCCAATCCCAAAAACCATCCATGAGATCTCTATTCCAAAAGGAGTTCTTCATTTCACAGAAGGTGTTGATCCAAAAATGTTTGTCTAACATATATATTACATTATACTATATTGTAACATATACTTTCCAACATATATATTAGAATTCAACAATCATTAAGCAAGATCTTCTAGATCTAATTCTAAATCCTCACCAACCATTCCTTCAACTTCATTTCTAATCCTCTTAGCTTCCTCAACCCTTTTTTTCTTCCTTTTCATATCAACCAAGTCATTAAGTGTTATGTCCCTTAATGATTCCTTGTCGGAGAAGTCTATTTCTCCTTTCTCAATCATCTCATTTTTATTGCCGTTAGCAGGGGTATCCTCTATTTCTCCGACCTTTCCATCAATCTTCTCTTTAACTTCCTCAAGGATCTTTTCCTCCTCCTCGCGAGTCTTAACAAAATGAATCTTTTTTGCATTGTTCTTAAGAAGACGAACGCCATAGAATTTCTCCATTTTATCAAATACCTCATCAAAGTTCTCAGGGATCTTCCCATGCTCAACTCCTTCGATAACGGCTGGATCAAGATCTATGGCTTCACCCGCCTGTGTAAGTGTAAGCTTTTTTCTTCTCCTACCCATGTTAGCAGCCCAATAATAGTTATCAACAACGAAAACATTGGTTTCTTTCTTCTGTGGCATTTTTAACTTATGCAAATTTCTTTGAACGACTTCCTGATCTTGACTAATTCCGGTAGAATCTCGGACACCGGAAAGTCTCTCCATCCTTTCCCGAACACTTCTACTGTCAACGCTATTGTTAATTTGTTCTGTGGTGGGTTTTCCTATAGTCGGTATCCCTTCTCTCTCAGAACAGGATTTGCAAACAATTACCATCTCTGTTCCAGAAATACCTTCAAGTAATTCAGCCTCATTCCATTCTTTTTTACAGACAAGACATCTCTTTCCTTCGTTCATAAAAAGTAAGATGAATTGGGATTTATAAAGAATATTGTGATGCAGTGTATAGTTTAGAATAGATAATTAGAAAGCTTTAAGAAGATCTACAACATCATAAGAAAATGGGGCTAAAGCGGGTGAAAACTACTTTTTTTGGATATTCACTAGTCCTATCCTCTGTCTTTTTCTTAAGTCTTCTAATAACAACATTCTTTCCATACGGAACAGATGCAAGGTTAATATACGATTTTTTCTATTTCGGGATTCTTTCTCTAATTTTTCTTCTGGTTTTAGCTTTTTTAGCGAATTACAATTCAAGATATTGGGGGAAAAAACTAGGGAAAAACATTTTTCTAACACTAACAACAGTTTCAGCAATATCATTTGCATCAATGAGCGCAAGTTACTATGTGACTGGACAGGTCCTAAGGCTTCAAACGATCCTTTTTACATACAATACTAGGTCTATAGGTGAATTTACATTAGTGGTTTTGGGGTCTATCGTGGGAGTTGCGGCACTTGTATTACTGCTAAGAATGTTGTTCAATTTTGAATACAAAAGTCCAAGAGAATTAAGAAAGCTAAAGATACTATTAATAGTTTTAATAATAGCATTTTTTATCCTCAAGATGTTTATCTCTCCACAATTAAACCTAAGGGATCCTCTTGTAAAATCTTATGTAGATGGAGCATCTTTTCTTATAGAGCCAGAAAATCTCTCAAGTGAAAAGATATTGGGACTAGAAACATCACTAGAAGATCCAAATGTGATTTTTATTCTTTTAGAATCGATTACTAATGAAAAAATAGGATTCTACGGCTACGAGCGTGATACAACTCCGAACATAGACTATCTCGCGTCGAAAAGCATAGTCTTTAAAAATGCATATACAACCGCAACCCACTCAGATTATGCCCAGCCGGCATATCTTTCATCAAATTACCTAATGGAGAATGACTATAGAACATTGTTTCTAGAATCACATGATGGGGAGTTCCCATGGGATATATTCAAGAGAGAAGGATATATGACGGCCTACGTTTCTTCTCAAGATGATAGATGGGCAGGGATGGGGGATTATTACAATTATGATTCATTAGATCTCTACAGGCATTCTTTAAGCGACAGTGAATACTCTTACGGGACAGGATTGGCAAAGAAAGACGTGGATGAAGACACAATGAACGATGTCCTATCGTGGATAAATGAAACGCTGCTTTCTTGTAGTCCAAAAAAGATAAACCAAACATACAATGTAACATGTGATGTTGACCCGAATAAAGAATCATTTTTTGTATACACAAATCTCCAAGCAACGCACAGACCATATGTATATCCAAGTGAGTTTGAATATTTTAAGACAGAAGGCAGTAGAGATTCAATTGAAGAAGAAACAGATCAATACGATAACGCCCTAAGATACGTAGATTACGAAATAGGGAGGCTGGTGGAGTATCTCGAATCAAACAATCTTTCTAAGAATACATTAATCATCATAAGTGCAGATCACGGCGATGATATTTATGGAAGGCATGACGTTTCTGGACATGGACTAAGTATATATAATGAAGAGTTGAATGTTCCCTTAATCTTTTACCTCCCAGACAAAGAACCAAGAGTAATAAACACGCCAGTAAGTCATGTTGATGTTCTGCCGACAGTAGTTGAGATTCTCGGGCTTTCACAATCAGATAGTTTCAGGGGATCGCCATTTACGATACAAAATAGAATCTTCTTCTATGCTCAAAATCATAAATATCTCATAGGGATGGTTAGAGATAACATAAAGATTATCGTAGATATGAACAGGATGCTGACAGAGGTTTATGACTTGGAGGCAGATCCATTAGAGCTAGAGCCGCTAGACAGAGAACAATTACACAATGAATATATTATAGAACTTTTGAACTGGCATTATTGTCAATTGAATTACTTTTCAGCTGAAGAAAAAGAAGAGAAGTTAGAAACATTATGTAATAGCTTCTAGCCTTAATTTCTAGTCTACGTATTCTCCAGAAGTATAAATTCCACCTTCATTTCCCCAGATTCTTTCATAATACTCATGAGCTTCATCAATAAACTTAACCCCTAAAGACCCTCGGATGCTAACGTCGGCCTCCATATTATAGGCGGGACCCGATTTGGGGGTGAGGTTAGAAGATCCCAAGAGAACTGTAGAAAAATTTCCCCTATTAATAATAGCGAACTTAGTATGGAATTGTTCCCCATGTGTTTGATACCACCTAATATCAATTTCCCCCCCACTCCATCCATCAAGAACTTCAGCTATAAGTATATTCGGAGCACCATCTTTCTTAGCGCCAAAAGATTCAATATTTTTATCTAAAACGATCCTTATATCTACCCCCCTTTGGCTTGCTTTTACTAGGGCCTTGAGGACCTTGTCTTCAGAAAATATAAATGTGGCGATATCTATTTTGTCACCACGAGTAGTTTTTCCAATCTCATCAGATAGGAAGTTAACAAGTCCGGCATTCCTTAGATATCTCACTCCAAGCTCCCCATCTGATTGATCAAGACTATGATTATCATAGCTGAGTGAATTCATCTCAATAAATTTTATTTCATCAGAAAGAATTTCTTCTGCTGGCCCACCCTCCACGTACACTCCGACATTAGAGTTGGGGCTACTAGGATTATGAGGATTGGCAGAAGTAATAATAAAAGAAACCTTGTCTCCATTGTCGGAGAGAACCACCTTTCGATGATTAAGCCTTTCTCTTCTTTCAACTTTAAAAAAGTCTGAAACAAAATCGGACTCTCTGTCCAACATATCTCGTGTTACAAATGACACTCCTATGCCCATACTCTCAAGTTTATCAAAATATTCTTTTTCAGAGGAGAGGTGTAACAAATTAAAAGAATCTGTAATAAAATAAATCTGAGTTTCCGGAGAGTTCTCCTTCTTTTTTATCAAAGATTCAAATAGTTCTCCGGTGAGATTCCGATAGGACTTACCATTATCCTCACCGAATAAGAACATGTCTACAATAATAAATTTCTCGGCCCCATCAATAACATCAAAGATCTTATTAAAAATCTCCTGCTCATAAATAATTTCTCCAGATTCCCCCGCATAGGTAAGATCATATAAAAATTCTACAGAGTCGGCAGGAACAAGGTATTCTTCTCCAATAAATGCCCCTGGAGGATGAAGAAACAGATCAATAGCAAAAAAGAGTACCACGACAACAAAAAGGAGCGTTGTAAAAATAAAACACACACACTTGAGAAGTTCAAATTTATTCATAGAGATAGCAAGCCCAGAACCTTCTTAAATATTACTCTCATCGAAGGACTCAAGGCTTTCAATGTCTTTCAGCCTGATATCCTCATTAATAAGAATCATGGTTCCATCTACCCCGTATCTTTCTTTCAAAATATCAAGACTGGCAAGATCAAGGTTAATCGCGATCGGGATCAAAACGGTATTCTCTCCAAGCTCATCTTTCAGTTCTCCAGCAAACCTTGAGAATACATCCTGTTCCTGTACTTCCTCCTTGTCTTCTACGCCATATTCATACAAGTAAACAATAGTGTTTAAATCTGGACAATCTTCCTTGAGCTCGATAGAATTTATCCAGAAGATTGTTCTAAGAAGATCATAAATTCTATGCTGTTCCTTCAATCCTCTTCCAAAAGTCTGAGATTCTTCATACTCTGCCAATATCAGAGCATCTTCATAAATTCTATTCCCAAATTCCGTATTCTTTTCAATCCTATAAGCACAAGAATAATCTCCATCCCCAATTAAAGTTGAGAGAGTTTGAATATCAACAAGGTTAACTTGAGAATCAAAGTAGCTCGCCTGTATGCTTGTAGCACGATTTCCTTCTATAACAAAGCCAAGCAGGATACCTAGGCCGAATATAAACAATGCCATAATCAATGCCTCTAAGAAAACAATATTATGTGGGTTCCTCTTCTTTTTTGTAACCATTACCATTTCATATCACGTTTAATCAATTTAAATGTTGCGGTAATTAAAATAAGTGGAGCGAGAAGTAGATAAAACACCATATATAAAACAATATCCAAAAAGCCTTTACCCTTGAAGAGTTCTTTGTCCATAATAAGCAAGACAAAGATGGTGAATAGGAACATCATAAAGAACAAAACTATTCCAAAATAATTAAGTACAGTAGGAGTAAAATTAGTAATATCTGTACCTGTCACAAGGGCAGTGTTGGCCATGAATGAAAACTTAACAAACAAGTATTCAGCGAGGAATTTCTGCCACATCAGATAGGTAAAAATTCCCATACCAAAAAGTCCTAACGCAAAACCAACCGCGAAAAATGGAAGGATAAAATAACCAAGTATATTCTCTTTAAACAAGAAGTGTTTGTATTTAAACATTGTTTGAAATCCACCAATAGTCCACCTATTCCTTTGATGCCACCATGCTCTAAATTTATCTGGCGCAATAGAGGTAACTTCTGTGTCTAAGTTCATTCTTCTCGAGTACCCTCTAGATGCCAAATTCCAAGTTATTTCAATATCTTCTGTAATATTTTTTGTATCGAATCCTCCGACATCAACCAATGCGCTCTTACGGTAAACTGCAAATGGCCCTGGAGTAACATAAATAGCGTCGATGGGTTCAAGCAATTTTCTTGTTAGAGCAATAGTAGAATATTCTATCCTCTGGAGACGGGATAAAAGATTGTGAGAGTTTCGCACAAGAATTGGAATGGTAACAACACCCACTGTTTTGTCATCGAAATAACCAACCGTTTTTTGCAGAGCATCTTGTCTTGGGAAAGAATCAGCATCAACCACGACAACAAGTTCTCCAGCTGCTTTCTTCAGGCCATAGTTAAGAGCATCAGCTTTTCCTCCATTTTTTTTAGTAAAAACTTTCAACATGGGAATCTTTTTCTGCAAACTTCTTGCAATTGCCAAGGTTTTATCCGTGGAACCATCATCAATAACCAGAATTTCTTTAATGTTGTTATATTTTAGTTTAGAAACAGCCCTGACAGTTCCTCCTATTGAGCCCTCCTCGTTATGTGCAGGAATTAAAACAGAAACACCATACTCTTTTGTTATCTTTGGAGTATCATATAGTTCTTTTTTGATTCTAAAGAAAGAAACCAGAAAAAGGCTAAGAATATAGATTGAAACAAACATATAAACAAAATAAATTATAGTTAATGCATCCATCTTTTCTCCTACTATAGAGATCTCAAAAGGTTTTTTATATGTTTGTTTGTGTATTCATCAGAGAGAATCTGGATCATCACCAAAAGCGCCAACTAAGGGATTTCTCGTAGCGCCATGCCTAGTTACGCTGCCAAAACTTCCTTCGACAACTTTAAGATCTAAATCTTTCCACCCAACAAGATACTCTTCATATGTAAAGTCGCCCTTTCTTCCCGCCCTAACAGGATTTCCTTCATAGATTCCCAAATCGGCGGCCATTGTCTTAAGCGTTTTATTAGAAAAGCGAGAGCTGGAACATTCTATTTGCACAATGGGATCCTGCCTTGAGGAGGCAAGGCTTTTACGTGGGCTGATATCTATTTTGTCTAGATATCTTATTAGGGTACTCTCAGTAGGAACATAGCCATGCATTTCCCCAAGAGCAATCTTTATAAGTCTTAAGTCGCCGTCTGTTTTTCCGCCAACAAACAATAGGGTATCTATTTCTTCTTGTGGTAACGCCATGGAGAAGTAAAATAATTCTTATTTAAAAATATTTATGTTCTTTAAAGCATATATTTTAATTATCTATTCCTCAACTTGCTCATCATTCCCCACCACTTTCCCGCTGCCTTTCTCAACATTAAAATACTCATAGAATTCTTCAGATAAACTTAATTCAAGTGTGTGTCCAACAGGCTTCGCAATTACCAACCCAAGATCTCTAAATTTCCTAACATGGTCATAACTCTTGTTCCCACGAATCTTAATAACAACAGATTGCTTAATCGGCTGCTTATAGGCAATAACGGCAAGTGTCTCTTGTTCAGCCTTGGTAAATTCAACATTCCCAGTTGCCAACTTATTGATTAAATAATGGTATTTAGGAGCGACATCCATCTTGTAGGCATTATTTCTTGAAACAATGTTAATAATTCTACCTTTGTACTTTTTCTCAAGTTTATTTAGAATCTCCTTAATCATAATCGGATTAAGGTCAGTTAACATTACAAGTTCTTGCATATTCAGAAAACGACCTGCAACAAATAAAGAGGCCTCAACTTTTTCCATAGACTCAGTCTCATTTGTCTCGAACTCATTCTCAATCTCTCCAGCGGTAGAAGAAGTTATAATCTTAGATTCTGGTTCCTTCTTTTTTTCAAAAACATCTTTAATAACACCTTCGTGTCTCACATCTTCTCCCATAAAAACTACTAGATTTCAGCTTTTATAAGGGTTTTCTACATTTTTTGTGCTGCTGCTTTCGTGATAGAAATATGAAAAAATACATATAATTCGTAAGCGAAGTTAATTTTAAAAAGAGTATAGCCATTATATATATGATGAAGGGGAGTAAAATTATTCCAAAAACACGACTGCTTTACAGGGCAACAATGATTATTCTATTCGCAAGCCTGGTTTTTGCAGGAATTTATGCCATTTTTGTATCGAATTACTTAATCCTATTAATGTCTTCTCTTGTGGGGATAATTATGCTTCTTCCTTATTTCTTTAAATGGAAATACAAATTTTACATTCCAATAGAAATTGAGTTGATTGTTGTCTTGTTCATTTACGCAACATTATTCTTAGGGGATGCCTGGTCGTTTTATGCTCGTTTTTGGTGGTGGGATATTTTATTGCATGCTGGATCTGCAATAGTGTTCGGTTTTTTAGGTTTTTTCCTCCTTTATTCTCTTTATACACAAAGAAAAATTCAGAGTAGGCCTTTCTTACTTGCACTATTTTCTTTCTCTTTTGCTGTTGCCATGGGCGTTATATGGGAAATATTCGAGTTTTATGTGGATATTCTTTTGGGATGGAATATGCAAAAGTCTGGGTTGGTTGACACAATGTTAGACCTCATTGTAAATACAATAGGGGCATTTATAGCCTCTGGGATTGGATACTTTTCCATAAAAGTAAGACACATTCCAATTTTTAGTGGAAATGTAAAAAAATAGGTAGCTCCACCTACCCAAAGAAAAAAGAAATCTATAAACTAGAAGAATTACCTAAAAGCTTTTTTTAAATTGATCAAGTAGGACAATTCTTCTGGGCTCAGTGTTGCCTCTAAGGAGGCTTCGTCATTACAAAATATAATGCTTCCACCGCACCCGCAAGGGCAATTCGCCGCGTCTTCATTTACCATTTCTTTTTCCTCCTGTTTAGTTATCTAGGAATCTATGATTAAGTTAGGGCCAAAAGAAATCTCATATGCTGTTAAACGACGAAAAAATCTTATGACCCCAGAATTAATAATAGGTCACTAGATTGATCGCAGATACGACTAGCTTAATGTCCCTAAACCAAAAGCCACCCATATTTTTCTGCATACTTAAAAGAAGAAATCAAACTTTAAATACTTTTCGTAAATCTAATCAACAACCATAAATCTCAACAATCCACCGACGCCGCCAAGATTATCAAACTGAACCCCCTCTGGAGTTTCATTAGTAACCATGTGGATTGTTGTAGAGCTTCCTTTCGCTAGTTTTCCCAAATCCTTGATCTTTTTCTTATCGAGAGTCTTAGACAATATTAACTTATCAACTGCCCCACGATTTAGTCTGTCCACAACTTCAGCTTCCCCATATGTAACCTTATCGGGATCCTTCGCCAGCCTCTCAAAAAACTCATCTAATATTCTTTTTTGCTTTGTAACCTCTTGTTCTGCCAAAACATCTTCACACAAGTTGACCAAATCAATCAAGCCAGGTAATCCAGTCCCTCCAAGATCCTTAACAGCCAGAACCTTATTTTTCAGTTCAGTAACCAATTGACTTTGTTCCAAGAACTCTTCCTTTGTCGGGATCGGCCCGCCAATAAGAATACCCTTAATATCCTTCATCTCAAAAAACTCATTCTTCATATGCTCTGCGACTCTCTTAAAAAATTCCTTGGCCATACTTTCTCTAATACGATGAAATCTTTGCGAGCTTTGACCGCCTGCCCGTGTTTTCCCCGGGATTCCGCTAGTCATATTTTGTAGAAGGCGGACATGTTTTCCATCCAAAATACCAATAGAGGCCTCATTTCTTTCAATTATAAGAAGAGCGTAAACTTCGTCACTGGCCAACATCTCACTTAGTGGTTCCATCACAAAAGTTTGATCACAACGATAAATTCTAACCTTCATCTTCTTTGGAGGTTCAATCGCCCATATTTGCAAGTCTTCCTTCCCTTCAACAGAGCTAACGTTACCAGAGAAAATAGCAAGCCCATTTGCGGGAGTCCGCTTATATTCTTTTAGCTTACGTATAACTTTCTCAAGAGCATTAATTACATTCTTCCTGGTGGCATTGGATTTGATATTCGTGGCAGTTCCTTTTTCATCTTCAAGTTGTTTTGAAACCTGATTAATATTAAACCCAGCAGGGACATAAACTGTGATTAATTCAGTATGTCTTCCCTTATACCCCTCAAGTTCTTCAACCAATCCCTCAAGTTCAAACTTCTGTGTTTCTGATAACTTTGCCATAAAACCCTATGTGAAAAGTTGTTTTTAAGGGTTTGCGGAGATAAGAATTAAAGATGGATATCTAGTTCTGTCGCTAGCTCACCAATACTGCCAACGACAGGGAACATGTGTTGTTCTCCATGAGCATCATTGATCTCCCACCCATAATTAACTCCAATAAATGCAGCTCCAGCACCTACCGATGCCTGAAAATCTTTCATTGTATCTCCAATATAAACTGGCCTTCTGGAAACGTGGAGTTCAACTATTGATCGTATCGCATCTGCCTTTGTTAGGCCTTCGTTATCCATTCTCTGCTTATCCACCCAGTCAGTGAATAACTCAAGGCATCCAAGATCTCTCCGAATATTAGGTTCAACATTTGAACTAACAAGACCCATGGGCAAATGGTTGGTCGAACTTCTTTCATTTAATTTAGTCAAAAGTGTAAATGCATCAGGAAAAAGTTCCGCCTTGTATCTTGCATCCTCTCCAAACCGAAGTTCATATGCAGTAACAAGGTTTTTTACCTCGCCTTCTGGAAAGCCATAATTTCGGATAATTGTTGCCATCGGATTTCCAAGAACTCCCCGAACAGCAACAGGATCATCCACATCAATTCTTGGCAAACCATAGCCACCCTTTTCGTTTTGATCATTACACCACCGGACATGAGTCTTCCCAGTATCTGTAAGTGTACCATCAACATCAAATATCACGGCATCATATTTCATAATCCACCCAACGAAGAAGTCTTTTTAAGAATTTATATACTGGAGTCTTTATTATAAAAACTCCACCCCAAAGTCACCTTCGACAATCTCTTTAGCGTTAGTAACGTCTTTTAAGTCATCCAATAGTGCAGCAAGTTCTTCAATAATACTTTTCTCTAGGCTAATCTTTACCTCAGAATTCATAGATTTCTGTGCTTTTGTCTTCTCTTTTCTTATCTGCTCAAGTACTCCTGTAAATTCTTGCCCCAAGTAAACCTGGTCTAACCTCTTCTGCTCCATAAATTCTGGCTTTGGCCAATCACAAAGATGAATAGATTTTATTTTCTCCTTCTTAAGATAGTAGGTCTGGTAGATCTCTTCAGTAACAAAAGGCATTATCGGCGCAATTGTCTTCAATAGAACGAGAAGTCCATTATAAAGAGCGTATTGAGATGATTTTCTTTTGTCTCCTTCCCCGTGATAGACCCTTTTCTTGACAATCTCCAAATAGTTATCGCAAAAATCTTTCCAAAAGAATTGGTCAAATTCGGCTCTTGCCTTTGAGTATTCATATTTCTCAAAATGACGTGTGATCTTTTCAAGTGTTATTCCAACTTTGGTTAAAAAAATCTCATCAATCTTTTCAAGTTTTTTAGGTGCTTTGCCATTAAAATCTTCTAAATTCATAAAAACAAATTTTGAAGCATTCCAAAGTTTGTTAACAGTCTTCTTTCCGGTGATAAGGTCTTCTTCCATATAATCAAGATCATTTCCTAACGTAGATCCGGCTGCCCAAAAACGGAGAGGATCGGCCCCATACTTCTCTAATACCTCCTTAGGATCAATCACGTTTCCCTTACTCTTACTCATCTTTTCACCCTTAAGAGAAACATTACCAGAGATCATAATTTCTTCCCAGGGCATTTTGTTCTCATGCAAATGCGCCCGAACAATAGTATAAAATGCCCAAGTCCTAATTATATCATGAGCCTGTGGTCTCAAACTATATGGTAAATCAATTTTATCTCCAACTAAGCTGGATGCGAGCTTTGGGCTAAGAGATGAAGTTGCCCACGTATCTAAAACCATTTCCTCTGGCTTGGCTGGCTTATTGCACTTTGGGCATTTCTTCTCAGTTTGTAAGGGATCAATCGGTAGCTCTTTTTCTTCCGGGAGAATTATCTCTCCACACTCCTTGCATTCCCAGACAGGTAAGGGTATGCCGAAGTGTCTACTCCTAGAGATATTCCAATCCCACTCCAATCCGTTAACCCAGTTGTCATATCTCTTATGCATATATTCTGGATACCATTTAATCTTATTTCCCTGGTCAATAAATTTCTTTTTCTTATCTATAATCTTAATAAACCATTGAGGTGTTGGCAAGAACTCAATCTCACACCCACACTTATCATGAACATTAACAGCATGTGTAATATCCTTGGTCTCTGTTACTAGCCCCGCTTTCTCAAGATTCTCTAAAACTTTTTTACGAGCTTCTTTGATCTTTAATCCTTCATATCCTTTATAGGTTGCAGTTCCATCTTTATCAAATACAATTCTTGGAACAAGGGTATGTCTCTGAATTGCATCAACATCAAATTTATCACCGTATGAACAAATCATAAGAATGCCAGTCCCCTTCTCTGGGTCAGCAGACTTGTCTGCAATAATCGACACCTCTTGTCCGAACAAAGGGACAACGGCTTTTTTACCAACAAAGCTCTTAAACCTTTCATCTTCAGGATGTACAAAAATAGCAACACAGGCAGGAAGTAGCTCCGGACGCGTTGTGGCAATAGGGAGGGTTTTTTCATTGCCAACCAATCCGAATTTTAACGTAGAGAATTTACTTGGGAATTCTTTGTCTTCAAGCTCTGCTTGCGCGATAGCTGTTTGACATTCTGGGCACCAAAGTGTTGGGAATTCATCCTTGTAAATCTCACCTTTCTTATAAAGATCAATAAAATATTTTTGTGAAATTCTACGTGAGTTTTCATCGATAGTAGAATAACAGATATCATAGTCTGCACTAATCCCAAGTTGTTTCCACCCATCAATAAAAGTTCCTCTCTCTTCTGAAATGGTCTTAAGGCAAAGATCAATAAAGGCAGCACGGCTCATTCCAGTACTTTTAACTTTCTTCAGCCTTTCAACAAGCCTCTCTGTTGGTAAACCGTTGTCATCAGTTCCAAAAGGATAAAAAACACCTTGGAACATTCTTCTAAACCGTGCAATAAAGTCTTGTTGAGAATAACTGAAGGCATGTCCTATGTGCATATTGCCTGAAATTGTTGGAGGCGGTGTATCAATTGAATAAACTTTCTTTTTACTAGGATCAAACTTAAATGTTTTTTCTTTTTGCCACATATTTCTTATCTTAGCTTCTACTTCCAAGAAATCATACCCTTTCTTCTTCTCTTTAGCCATACTTCACCCACACAAAACTTATTTAAAAAGGTAATCATTAAATGAGATATGGTAAGAATTTTAGCAGCTGGAGATCTTCATGACAGTAAGGCTACGGCAGAGAGACTGGCAAAGAAAGCACTAGATGAAAAAGTAGAATTGATAATTCTAACTGGAGATATTCACGGATACACACATGGGAATGAGAAGATTTTAGAACCACTAATAAAGACAAAAAAGAAAATTCTCTTCGTTCCTGGAAATTGTGAGAATACAGAAGAGTATCAGAGATTGAAAGAATCAGCACAAAGCATTAACGGATATTATGTAACATATGACAATGTAGGAATTGCAGGAATAGGATCTCCAAACTGGCAGTTATCTCATGACGATGACGACTTTGCTCTAATCGAAAAACAATTTAAGAAGATGAAGCCACAAAAGAAAATTCTAGTTTCTCATTTACATGCCAAAGGCACCAAGGCAGAATTCTCAGGAGTAGAGGGCGAAGAGATATTAAGAAAAGCAATAAATAAGTTTAAACCAGATATCTTTATCTCAGGACACATTCACGAAGCAGAAGGGATAGAAGAGAAAATAGGGAAGACAAAAGTAATTCAAGTTGGAAGAAAAGGAAAAATTATTGAGATATAACAGTGATTATGTGCAATAATTTTGGCATCCTAATAAGGAAAAGCTTTTAAAATTTGCATTTCTCTTAATTTATATTATGGCTGATTACAAATCAACAACTGAAAAAGGCAAGTGTATTTTTTGCAAGATTATTAGTGGCGACATTAAGACGCCAGGTATCTTTTGGGAAAATGATGAATTTATGGCATTCCTCTCAACATGGCCAAACACTGAAGGTTTTACAGTTGTCGTTCCAAAAGAACATTATGGAAGTGATGTGCTCGGCATGCCTGATGATAAATTGAGCAAATTTGTTCTTGCTGCTAAAACTATTTCAAAAAATTTGATAGCTCATTTTAAAGATGTTGGACGAGTAGGTCTAATTATGGAAGGCACTGGAATAGACCATGCACATATCAAATTGTTTCCAATGCACGGGACTGGACACATGAAGAAAGGAGAGTGGAAACAATATCACAGTAATAATGACAAATTTTTTGAAACTTATGAGGGATATATTTGCTCAAATGATGGCCCAAAAGGTGATGAGCAAAAAATACGAGAACTCGCAGAGAAATTAAGAGAAATAAAGTAACGGATGCCAAAATTACTTCTTCGCTTCGCTCCGACCACGCTGCGCTCTCACTCCATTTTATTCCGTTCGGGACACATAACAAGGGTTCAACGAAATTGCGAGACAAAACTAAAATGTAAAAGTTAGTAAAGAGGACACTTCAAAACCCCCGACCACCCGCCCCTGTTAGGAGAGATTGTCTTTTTTCTTGAGAAAGTTGTGCCCCCAAAAATTTTCTAAAATGCTATCTTCTATACTCTGGATGTTCTCTATAAAATCTATCTGTCTCTTCTTTTCTCCAGTTTTCAAATTCTTCTGGAGAAAGAGAATTTATCCATTTTATTCTTTCCATTTGTTCTTCTGTAATTAAACATCCTGTCGGATGGTGTCCTGTCTGCTGGGGACTGACTACTGAATCTGAAACATATAGTTTAATATATTCAGCGTAACTTGAAAGCTTATCTTGAGAAATTCTTAAATTTTGTGCGAGACGAGTTTTCATTTCATCAGTTCCATGTTTTACAGCAGAACGAATAAGGCAATATAGTTCGTTAGCATTTGTCACCCATGATTTAGCCATCTCATCGCAAGAATCTTGAGATAATTCCCCTTTTTCTACTAACTGTTTTAGGGTTGTTGGTTTTGCCATCTTATCTACCCCTCTCTGCTCTATATTGCTTAATTTTTTCTTGTCTTTTTCTTTGATATAATTCTGTAGATGCTTCACGAGTTGCATGGTAAAGTGCAGTTCCAATTGCCCATGCTCCTGCAAAATAAAGAGTTTCTTGTTTAGTCAAAGCTTCCATAAATGGCTCATTATGAAAAATACCCTCACATAAAGTTGCGACTGCTCCGCCTTGAACTAGCCCTGCTAGTCCGCTTCCAATTGTTCTTATTACTCTTGGTGTTATTGCCATTTTATCTCCTGATAATCGTAAGAAAAAGAACTATATAAATCTTTCTACTTGTAGTCACTTCTTAGTGATTAATCTATATGTTAAAAATCCGCCTAAACAAAGTGCGAGGCCTAAAAAGATTAATGAAATGGGATTAGAAAAAAATCCATTATTACCAATTACATTTCCCGTAATTTTATTTCGGGAAAAAAGAAAGGAGAGGAATAAGCTACTAAAAAATAGAATTGCGAGTTTGCCTTCTAAACCTTTTTTCTTTCTTGTTTCTTTTTTTATTCCCTTATCAACGTCATATAATTTACTTTCTCTAAAAAATCTTCTTCTTACAGATTTGTCAGACAAAGAGTATAATCTCTTTAAATCTTCAACTTTGCCTAAATCTGTGTCAGACGCAAAGTGATATGGTCTTACATGAATTAGATTTTTAACATGTTCTCCATATCCCGCCTTTTCAGCTTCTTGATAAATTTTTTTCATTTCTGCTTCATCTCCAGCTTTTTCAGCTCCATTATATCTTTTTCTTAATTTTGGAAATCCTTTTTCTTTTGCTCTTTTTAGTATTTCCTTTCTCATTTCAGGATATGTTTTTCCTTCATAATTTGCTTCAAAAGTTCTTTCTCCATCTGAAAAAAATTCCCCTTTTTGTTTTTCTTCACTTGCTCTGTAAAGTGCTTTGCTTCCTAAAAAGCCGTAAAATTCATCACTATGTGCCTCTTTTTCTTCTACTTCTTTTCCTACTCTCCCCTTAAGTTTAGCCCTAACATAATGTCCTAGTTCTTCTCCAATTGAATCTCCCATATCCGAGATAAATTCTTCATCTCCTACCTTGATGACATTATCAACTTGGTCATAAGCCATATGTTCTCCTGAAACAAACCTTAATTTTGGAAAATCTTTTTTTGAAATCTTAAATTCTTTAGAAAAATAATTAATTGCAGAATTATAAAAATCCCTTACCCCTTCTTTCCCATTTTCTAAATCCCTTACTTGAGAGTATTTTCTTCTCATAAGTTCATTAAGAAGCAGATGTTTAAAAGAATATCTATCGAAAATTTTTCCCGCCCCACAACTTTCTTTTTTTGAAAGACAATCTCTCTTATTTAATGGGTTTTACAGACGGAACCCGCCGTCCTAAAGTGTCCTCTTTAAAATTAATATGGCTCACGACTTTGATTTTTTGACTTCGGCATCGTTGCACTAAAAATCAATCCTTCCAAGTATTCAGGAGAGTTGAACAGGGATTAATTGCAATTTTCAAAAATCCTAAAAATCGAGAGGGGAACTTAGAAGAATCCTAATGACTCAATATCCGCAACTCTTGACTTGATTGCTTCCGCGCTTTGCGGTGCATCTGAAAACGGTTTTGCATATTCTTCTGCACTTTCCAATAGCCTCACTTTGTTAAAATAACCTTTTTCAAAGCTAGATGATCTTGTATCTGCTTTCATTTCTTCGTTTCTTCTTAACGCTTCAGCAAAAATTTCTGGAAACTTACCTTTCATTATATGAAGCAATCTTGAAGTCATATCAATTCTTTGAAAAGCACTATCATAATTTAATCTGTCATATTCAGCTCTATCAGAATCACGCAATTTCCAGCTTGATTGTCCATCAGTTGTATACGTCAAAGCATGTACCAATTCAATTACTGAATCAGCAACAGAATGTCCGTGTTCATTAACATGGTAATCTAAAACTGAAAATCCCGCTTCAGAATCATACATGAAATTTGATGCTTTTGGATCTGAAACCAGACCATGTTTATGCATTCTGTCAATTGTTCCCACTAATCCCTCCAACTCAGCATCCGTATATTGCGGTCTTGTAATTGAATCATATTCAGTAACATTTCTTCCCGGCAGGAGTTCCATAACTGTTGCAGCATCTTCAAATGAGTAGGCAACCAATTGAGACAAATTGGATACGCCTCTTCCTTTTCGTAGAGGTTTTAGCTCAAAGTTCATCTGTCCAACTCTTCCAAATTTCACAACATATGTTTGTCCATCAACTTCTATTCCAAAAGCGTAACCATTGCTTCCCCTGCCCAAATACCCTGGAATAGATTTTGGATCAGCATCTTCAAGCTGGCTTTTCAATTTCCTAACTTCAGGCTCAAATTTTTGCTCATAGAATCTCGCATTATCTGCTCTTTCTCTTACTTGCTCTGGCTCAGCATTTCCTTCAAATGCTCTATAACTGCCTTGATATTTTTCCACTAATCCAACTAAATCATTAGAAAAACCATTTGGTAAACTAGGAAAAGTACTTAATTGAGACATCCTTCTCGCATTTTGCAGCAATAGATCTTGTTCTTTGCTGAATCTCTCAACGTGTCCACTATCAGCAAATAACTCTATTTGAGCCTGCGTATTATATTGAGTCATAGTTATACTATTGTAGAACTAGTATTTAAATCTTTCTATTTTTAACCACTAAGGAGTAGTTAATTGTCTAGTAAGTTCCCCTCCCCTTGCAGACTTGTTTTTATGGGGCTTCGCCCTTGATAACGGATTTTTGAAAACTTCTTCGGCTTCGCCTCGACCACGCTGCGCTCTCGCCTATCGGCTCGGGGCAATTAACAGGAATTATGCTCAATAAAATTTCCGTTTCCTTTCTTTTAGAAAAAGAAACAAAAGAGGCG
>NZCX01000002.1 GCA_002688415.1 Candidatus Pacearchaeota archaeon | reverse complement strand
TCAAGTAGCACAGACACAAGTACTACCAGCACCATTCATAGAAACACTTGGCAAAGGATACGCAGCAACTTTACCTGGACTAGCTGGAGCGCCGGTTACTACAACCGATATATCGGCAACCATGGCTCAATTGCCTGGAGAAACTCCAGAGGCATTTGAAGCAAGAAAAACGGCACAAGGAATAGCAGCTACCCAGTTCGGAGAACGACAAGCAGGAATGGCGGCACTTCGACCTCAGGTTGCAGGTTTAGATACTTTACAAACGGATGCTATAGCAAAAGCAGGTGGACTTGGTGCTTATGCACCTTATCTAGCTGCAGCTGGAACACAGGCAGGAACAGCTGGAACAGAATTAACGGCAGCAGGTACAGCGATGGGCGCGGCACCTTCATATATTTCAGGGGCAGCAGGACTATTGGGTACAGGAGCAGGAGCAGCAGGTACAGCCGGCACAGTAGCTTCTTATATGTCTCCGTATCAACAGGATGTTATTGACACAGCCTTAGCAGAATTTGATGAACAAGCAGCTAGATCCAGAACACAACTTGGGTCTCCAGGTGTAGCAGGAGTTTTCGGTGGTGGTCGTCATGGAATAGCAGAAGCACAATATCAATCGGCAAGCGATAGAAATAGAGCTGCATTACAAGCAGGATTATCACAACAGGGTTATGGCCAAGCTGCACAAGCAAGACAACAGGATTTAATGAATCAATTAGGTTTAGCTGGAGCACAACAACAATATGGCGCAGGACTTGCAGGTTTAGCAGGACAAAGAATGGGACAAGCAGGATTCCAGGCACAATTAGCAGGACAAGCTCCTCAATTAGCAGCGCAAGAAATTTCAGGATTAGGAACTCTAGGCTCAGTAAGACAGGCACAATCTCAAGCAGTACTTGATGCTCAAAGACAAGCAGCAGAAACAGCGGCTTATGAGCCGATGCAAAGAGCAGGTTTCTATGGATCACAAATAACAGGATTGATGGGAGGATACCCAGCACAGTATCAATTCCAACAACAACCAACAGCAAGTCCGTTGTCACAGGCTCTTCAAGCAGGTACAGGACTGGCAAGCCTCTGGGGCAATTTAGCTTTAGCTAGAGCATTAGGAGGATAATGAGAATTTTAAGAAGACCCATGTTCAAAAAAGGCGGATCCGCTAATGAAGGCGTTATGTCTGGATTAGTAGATCGTAGCACCTATGCAGGCGGTGGAACTATTGGTGGTGGAACGATTCAAGGGACTCCTATGGGATATAGAACAGGGTTTATAGAGCCTTATTCCATTGGTTCTACTGTAAGTCAATCCAAGGCTGCAGCAAAAGCCATTGCCGATATGTATGGTGTATGGCAGGAAAGTGATTTAGTAAATCAAGCATCCAAAGTTGCCAAGCCAAGTAGATTAGCATCCTGGTTTGGTAGAACAGGTATAGGAACATTACCTATTGCTTATTTTGGTCTATCAAAAGCAATACAAGAATCATTACCTGAAGAATTAAAAAGCACACCTGATTTTGCCTACGGTAAAAAAGGTATTTATGAACGGGCAGGTTATCCTGATCCTATGTCTGCAGGTGCTGATATTTCTCCAGAAGTTGACGAAATATTAAGAAGCGCAGATAGAGGAGAAGGTAGAAAAGACCCTATGGGTTCTGGTTTTTATGACACCCTTATAGAACATGGTGGAGGATTAACTGAAGAAGCAAAAGAAAAAAGAAAAATAGAAAGACTCTCAGATAAACTTGATAAAGATACAGGTGGTCTTGATGATATTAAAATTAAAGAAACTATAGCTGACAAACGTTCAAGATTAAATAAAAGAGCTAAAGAGTTCTTAGATATCCTTTCACCAGAAGCTCAAAAAAGAGCTGTAATCGATGCCACAGCAGCGGCTAGTGAAGCTTTTGGTCAAAGCACAGGGGATACATCTCAAGACATTGCAAATGCCATTACAGCCGCAGCTAAAGCAAGTGGAGGTTCACAAGAACTTGTTCTCATGGCTAAAAAATTAGCAATTCAAGAAGACATTGAACGAGGATTGAAAAAAGAAACTAAAGACAGTGTTTGGAGAGAAAAACTTTCAGATTTTATGTCAGCTAATCCAAAAAAAGAAGGTGAATCAGAAGTCGAATATAGACAAAGAATATTATCTATGGCTACGGAGAGAGCGGACGATGACTGGCGAGCATTAAAATTAAAGTATAGTCAAACTTATGGAAAAACCCAGGGACCTAAAAGATTTGTAAGAGATTATTACTCAGGCAAAAAAGATTTTGGAGGTATAGCTGGTGAAGATGAAATTGTAGAAGGTAAAAAATATTATGATTCCGAGTCTGATCGATGGGTAATTTACGAAAACGGTTCACCAAGTTTTACCACAGCGCCCGGGGAATAATGAATGACTCCAGAACAATTAAAACGACTAAAGAGCCTTTACTCGAATCAAAAAGGTCCTAAAGATCAGTTTAAAGAAACAACACCCGACGATTCAGAAAAACATAGTAAAATAGGCACAATGCACTCCATGCTTGCAGGCGTGGGATCCGGTCTTATTGCAATTCCAAAAGGTGTGTTTTCCCTAGGAGCAACCCTTATGGATCTAGGTTCAGATACCAAAAAAGCTGTTGAAGTCGAAAAATGGTTTGATGATCTAACGGAGTGGGATGAAAAAGCGGAAGCAACAGCCGCAGGAAAAATTACAGAAGCATTAGTTAATCTAGGTATCCCAGGAGGAGTGGCCTTTACGAAGGGTGCTAGCTTAGCTCAAAAAGCTTTACAATCTAAAAAATTAGGCAAATATTTTGCGTTGAATAATTCACATCTAGTTAAAGCCGCAGGTAAAGCACAAGAATTAAATGCTAAAGGAAGAACAACAAAATTTATAGCAGCTGCAACTTCGGGAGGTTTAGCTGAAAGTGTTTTTGTAGGAGATGTTGAACAAATTGGATCCTTTGGAGATTTGTTAGGCGGACCCACAGAACTCGAGCGGGATGGTGAATACGATCCTGAAAGAGAATTAGTCAATCGAATTAAATTTGGAACGGAAGGTGCTTTATTTACTGGAGTTGTGGGTGGAGTTGCTCACACACTTAGAAGTTTATCCAAAAGATCCAGGTATTTAAGAAATAGTCATCGAAAAGAAGATCAATGGATGGATAAGTTTGCTTCCAAATTAAGAGCTAGAGGAAAAAGACCAGAAGAATTTTTTACCGCTGAAATGAGACAACGGGGTTTAAGGGATGCGGATATTAATATTGCTCAAAACGTTTCCCGAGAACTTGATAAAAATATAGACGCTGTATTTGGATTAGCGAAACCTTTTTTTGACCCTTTAAAAAGACAAGCAAGAGCAAAAACTTTAAATGAATTAAACGAAGCCCTAATGTCTGGTAAACCTAAATTAACAGACATAATTGATCCTAAAACAAAAAAAGTAACAGGAGCTAAGGTTGCATTTGATGATTTAAAAATAGATCAATGGGGAAGTATTGTTAAAAGATTAAAAGATAACGGTGCAACTGACGAAACTATTGGAAAAATATTTGGTAACTTGAATGCCATGAGAGTAGGCTGGGGAGAAATGTTTAGTGCTTTAGGTGGAAAGCTAGAGGGTAGTGACCTAGCTGGTTTCAAATCTCTTTTTGGAGATCGATTTAAAAAATATTTTGAACAAAGTTATGAAGTCTTTCAAAAACAATCTTTGATTCCTTTCTTAGGGTATAAGCCAGCGCGAGAAGTTATTGATCAGGCGCGAGAATTTATGATTGATACAGCTGCGAGAAACGGTAGACGTTTAATGCCAGGAGAAGCGGATCTATTTATTGAAAGAATTCATAAAACTGCCAAACTGCCTCGCGATACTGCCAAACTACCTGGAGATACATTAAAAATTGATCCTTATTTTGAGATTCCTGATTTTTTTGTAAAAGATTCTGTATTAGCCAAAGACAATGTTAAACATGGAACTGCAAGCATATCAGAATTTGTACAAAAATATACCATGGGCAATGGTAAGGTTGTTGATCCTAAAGATATTGTAGAAAAAATTTTAGGAAAAAATAAAAATCCTCTACAAACAATGTTATCCGCGACAGGTCGAATGAGTTTAGTGACAAGACGAAATGAATTTTTTAGAGATATCTTAAGACAATCCGATGAAATGGTTAAAGGCATTGATCCTAAAACTGGGAAAAATTATGAAAAATTATTTTATGATTCTGCGGACGAAGCTAAAGCTGCCGGAGTATTTGATACACAAAGAATAGCTAAGCTAGATCCAGGGGGAAAATTAGAAACGGGGATAAGTAATCCCTTATTAAATAAATATGCTATTCCAGAAGTAGTGGAAGCTTTGGAAGAAACTTCCAAAAATCTTGGTTTAGCTAGTAATAAAGTTTATGCTAGTTTAATATTGTATCCTAAAGCAACGTCGCAAATTGCAAAAACTATTTTATCTCCAGTAACACACATGAGAAATTTTATTAGTGCAAGTTTCTTTGCAACGGCTAATGGAATTATTCCAGGACCCGAAGCAATCAAGATGGCGTATTCTGCCTTACAAACTCCACTCAAAGGAACAAGAAAACAAAATGAATTTTATAGAAAACTTTTAAAACTTGGCGTTGTAAATTCAAACGTTCGATTAGGGGATCTTCAAAATCTATTGAAGGATGTAAATTTTGGAGAAACGATGACCTCCTTTAATGGCATGAGAGCTCTATTAAAACCTTTATCCAAAATTAAAAAAGTATCGGAAGATTTGTACACTGCTGAAGATGATTTCTGGAAAATTGCATCTTGGGCTACAGAAAGATCAAGATTAGGTGCAGCTTATAAAAGAGCGGGAATAGAAATGACCGAAGAAGCTTTAGAACTGGAAGCAGCTGATATTGTTAAACATCAAATACCTAATTATGCCTATGTATCTGATTTTGTTAAAGAGTTACGTAGATGGCCGATTGGCAATTTCGTATCATTTCCTGCAGAGATTATGAGAACGAGTACGAATATTGCAAGAAGAGCATTATATGAAATTAACCATACAGTAAAAGTAGGAGGTAAAGAAGTTAAACCTCTTGCACGTATTGGTTATCAAAGACTTGTAGGAATGGGTGCTACCATGGCAGCTGTTCCCGTTGCGGCAACTAAATTAGGACAGATGATTTACAATGTAACAGAAGACGAAATGGAAGCCTTAAGAAGATATGTTGCTGACTGGTCTAAAAATTCGACTCTGTTCCCCATTAGAACGGAAGATGGTAAATTAAAATATATCGATGTGAGTCATGCCAATGCTTACGATACAGTTGTTAGACCTTTTCAAACTTTATTAAATGAAGTTGGAGCTGGACGGGACGATGAAGATGGTATGATGGATGATTTTATGCGTGGCCTGTTCACAGCCAGTGGTGAAATAGTACAACCTTTTGTTAGTGAATCCATTTGGACTGAAGCCGCTTCTGATATTATTATGAGAAAAGGAAGATCAAGAGAAGGTTATGAAATATATAATCAGGATGATTTACCAGGAACTAAAACAGATAAAATAATTAAACATTTAGTAAAATCTCAAATGCCTTTTTCCTGGGAGCAATTAAAAAGATTAGATGTAGCAATAAAACCGGTAGACGTAATTCAAGATAGACCCGGTCCTTTTGATGAATATGGGCAAGCCTTTGAAGTAGGGGATGAATTTGCCGGATTTGTTGGCTTAAGAGTTGTTGACCTAAATCCTGAAAGAGGATTAAACTTTAAAATTGCTGACTTCCAAAGAGTAACCCGTAATGCTGGACGAATATTCAAAAGACCAACGCTTAAAGGTGGAATTGTAACACCGGAAGAAATTGTGCAGGCTTACATAGATGCTAATAAAGTTTTATATAAAGGTCAAAGAGAAATGATGAAGGACTTAGACGCAGCGAAACTTTTAAAATTAGAAAATGAAAAAATAGATAAATCCTTTGAACGTGTATCAAGAAAAGCCTACTATGCTCTTGAGGATGGTGAGTTTAGACCTTTAGCTGTTTCAAGATCAATTCAAGATGCTTTTGAAGAGAACGCTGCTAAGCTAGGAGTTCCTAATCCTTTTATTGCTGCAGAACCTATTATAGATAAAATCAGAGATATTTTAGATTTAGCACCTTTAGCATTTGAATTTTTACCTGATATATTAAATCCGTTTAAAGGAACAAGAGAAGCAGCTGAAAAAGCAGCTGCAACACAAGCTAACATTAATCTACAAACACCTGAAGTTAATCCTACATTGGTAGGCCAGGGTGCAAACACTGTAGCCAATCCAAATGTCATGCAAACAGGATTGACATCTACTGAAATGGCTTTATTATCGGACGAGGAAAAAGCTATGAGACTTAAACAAAGAGGATACGCATAATGGCAACATATCAAAATCCATTTTTATATGGTTTTTCACCATGG
>NZCX01000018.1 GCA_002688415.1 Candidatus Pacearchaeota archaeon | reverse complement strand
CAAACACCAGATAAGATGTACCCAGAAGGATATAGAGTTGCCACTTTTTCTAAAGAAAGACTGAATGAGTTGCAAACTGCTAAAGATAAGATTAGACTTGCAGGCAGATACAATACAGGGTTCAAGACTGCTTATAAAAGTGAACATTTGCACGATGTGAATGGGCAAATAAGAAAATACGGGAACCAAAGTGCGTCAGAGTCATTTGCAGATATGTATGGATTCATTATGGAAGAGTTTGCAGAACTGAAAAAGCATAGAGACGAAATATATCATGGAAAACCTGTGAAAGACCTTTTTAGAGAGGATATGGACGATGTTATTCATCCAACTAGTTTAGGGTATGATTTTGATGGAACTCCGTGGAAAGCTGACGAGTGGGACAACATCGAAGACCAAAAAGAGACATGGCACTACGCAGCGGCACAAAACAATGGTGTTGAAAGGGAAGAGTGGGATGAATATTGGAACTCTTTGCCAACAGGATGGAGTGAATGGAAAAAAGCAAATTTTGTATTCAATACTCATGGTAGAAATTTGGAGAAATTGGCTAACAACAATCCATTCAAATGGGATTGGTTTGCAAGAAATATTTTGAGAAAGGATTTTAAAAAGTATGGCTTGCAAGAGTCCATTAAGGACAGACACTCTTATCGCTATTTGACGCCACACGGTGCCAAGCGCATGGACACTGTTATAGCAGGGGAAAAGAAAAGAGAGAAAACAAGACAACAAAAAGAGTCGTGGAAAGTTTATGAAGAGACAGGCAAGTTGCCAGAAGGGTGGACATTCAAGCACTCTGGAAAGAGAACTCCAAACAAAAAAGACTTGGAGGCCATGAAATGAAGCCAGAACCTACTTGGAAGTTTATGGATCGCCATTTCAACGAAGTCCCAGATACACATGCTGAAGTAGTCTCAATTACAGTATATAATGAAGAAGGGAACCCAGCTAATCACACACTCTGGATTGATAAAAATCTTGACTTGTCGTCACCAAAAGAGGTTGAAAAATCAATTGACTTTTTCCAGAAAAGTAAAGTTTATGTGAAAAGTCCTGGTGGAGTGCCACCTGGTTATACTTTGCAAAGAGGTCCTAAAGGTGGTTTATATTATGATGCAGACGAGTCTCTGTCTCCTGGTTGGGTTGACGATGACATACCTGGAGGAGTCTCTCCTAAACAATGGAGAGCGCACAAAGCAAAACTTTTGCTAGTGACTGATTTGCAAGACATTCGTGATGCATTGCTCCCAGAGCCTCTTATCGCTACAAATGGAGAAGAATATAGTTATGATGGAACGCTTGATGGTGAATTTGAAAGAGCAGCAGAGGACAAGTTAGAAGGAAAGCCTGGAAGATATCACCACATGCATAATATTGGAGAGAGATTGATAGACAAAGGAGTGACAGGTGATAAAGCAGTCCAATGGTGGACAATGCATATGGAAGGCTGGGCAATAAGTCCATCAAAAGAAAGTGGCGTTATAATGAAGACCATTGCCAAACATTTTATAACACCAGAAGGAGAAGTAAAAGAATTTGTAGAAGGGAAAAACTATGTCGCTCCTCGGCAGAAATTCTTTTGGTCCTCCTCAAAAATTACCAGAGAAGACTATGATGGTTTTATGGCACAGTATGAGTATACGCAAGAAGAGCTGCACCTACGCATGTTAGACAACCCTCTTTGGCATCAAGATTCTGTTCGTCTTTTTCGCGGAATAGGATTTGAATCTTTTAAAAAGTGGGAAGAGCTAGGGAGGCCAGCTGATATGCCATTTAAGTCTGATTCGCTATCTTCTTGGACTTCTAACAAGTTACAAGCAGAATTATTTGCAGAGCAATATGGCCCAGACAACAAAGGTCTTGTATTGGAGGCTTGGGTGCCAAGAAAAAAAATCTTTGCAAGTTATCGTACAAACCATAAATTATTGCATTTTCATAATGAACAGGAGTATATTGTTTTAGGTAGTGAAAAAGACAAAGCAAATGTCACTACCTACTGGGAAGACGGAAGTCATAAAATTAGAGACTTAAGAAGAGTTCCAAAAAAGGATTTGGAGAACACAGGATGGTCAAAGCACAAAATAGACGAATTATTTTCAGGAGAAAGACTTAAAAAACCTTGGGAAAGGGTTGCAGCTAGCATAAGCCATACAGGCAATGTTGCTCGTGGTGCAGGTGGTGGCATTGTTATAACAGAGGTTGAATGGCCACCTGGAAGTGGTAATATTATTGGTATCGAAGAGCTTTCAGACAAAGAGTTTGATGAATGGCTTTTTTGGTCTACCCTTTCCAAGGAGTATACATCGCCAAATCTTGAGGAGAAATGAGTGAATTAATCAATATAGACGAAAAAGAGGCTGACTGGTTGCGCCAAATGCGTTCTGATGATGGAATATTAAAATCAAAAACATACATAAAAGACCCCAGTGAAGCACCCAAAGGAGCGAGTGTCCAAAGAGGTCCTAAAGGTGGGATTTATTATGAAACAGACATTGTGTTGCCATTAAGTAGTGAAGAAAGACGCTTGTGGCAATATGCTGGTGGTGGTCGTGGGATAGATACACCAAGTTCGATGCCAGGATGGAGAAAAGATGTTTTGGAAATGGAAAATATACTTGATGACTTTTTAGGAGGGATGGCTGATGAATGGATGGCAACTGATGAAATGCCAAGAGGACCATCTGGTGTGGACTCACACTTGGCACAACTTATTACAGACTTGAAAAGAAGATTTAGACAAGCATTATTTGAAAAGAAAGAAGGATATCCCACATTGCTTAATTCCTTTTTGGGTGTTGGAAGAAAACTAAAAGAAAAAAATCTAAAAGGAGAAAAAGCTCTTGATTGGTGGTATTCACATGTACATGGATGGTTTTTAAATGCAACTAGCAGCGACGCCATATTGTTGAAAACCATGGCTAAAAACTTTTTAACTTCTGGAGGAATGATAAAAAAGTTTAGAGAAGGAATAAATTATACACCATATCCGGATGGGGAGTTTGGAAGTCCAAGTGAAAAAGTAAAAATAACTAAAGAAGATTATGATGGTTTTGTCGCTAATTATCAATATTCTCAAGAAGTTTTAAGAGAGAAATTTCCATCAGGTTTTGTTAAACTTTATCGTGGAATTGGCATAGAATCTTATGATAAATGGGTTAGTGCTGGGAGACCTACAAATGTTCCTTTTAAGTCTTCTGCACTGTCTTCTTGGTCAAGCGATTATCACAGAGCAGAAGGTTTTGCCAGAACTTCTGCTGCTGGTAGCACACTTGCCGAACAGTTGGGGGCTGGTATGACAGGATCTGGTTTGGTAATAAAAAAAGAAATGCCAACATCAAAAGTTTTTGTAAGTTGGCATTCAAGTCCTGGCTTCCAGCCGTCTACAGAAGACTGGCAGGGGGAAGACGAGTTTATTATTATAGGTAGTAGAAAAGATGAAGCAACTGTAGAAGTAAGTTTTAAAGAAGGAAAAGCGGAGGAATTCTGGAGTGGGTGAACAATTAATATTTGACTTGGACAAGCAAGAAGCTGATTGGCTGCACAGCACAAGAAATAATGAATATGTGCAAAAAGCAAAAATATATGTAAAAGACTCTTCAAAAGCACCAGAAGGAGCAAATGTCCAAAGAGGTCCTAGAGGTGGGCTATATTACGAATCAGGAGCACCACCTGGAACAGAAGCATTTATTGAGAGACAAAGTTTGAGAGACAGAATGATTGAGCACCAACAGCAACTGCTGGAGCTGGGTGCATATCACCCAGAAGATGCTATGTTGCTTGACATAGAGTTTTTGGCTAAACATGGTGGCCCAAATCAGCAACCTGATTTAAAAGAATATTATAGCAAACTGCTTGAAACAGGATCTTTAGTGACAGTTGAAATGCTGGAAGGAGAGAGTCTTGAATATGTTAAAGAGATAGCAGACAATATGAAGAAAACAGGGAATGCTGTTGAAATGAAACAGTGTTATATGAATGCCATGAATATGTGCATTAATGACCCAGAAAATAGAATTCTTTATGTTGAAGGGTATTATCTTTTTAGAGACTTTCCGATGCGATTTGGACACGCTTGGTGTGGAATAATTGATAAAGCAACCGATAGAATTATATATTTCGATCCAACTCAACAACTTAATGGTCGCAACCCAGTTGAAGAAGGTGTGGCATATTTCGGCAAAGAATATACCAAAGAAAAAATGTATGATTACATGTTTAGTGCAGAACATTATGGTGGTATGTTGAGAGCAGAAATTATTGAAGAATTAACAGGAGAAGACGATCTCCAAGCCCAATTAAAAATGCGTCAGTATCCTGGAGTGGGTGACTAATGTTTGATTTTAGCAATTTGCTAGACGAAAATCTCATGCAAATGTCAAGAAAGATTGATGAAATGCCATTTGGAGCAGTTGAAGAGATGGAAAAAAGAGGATTGCTACCAGAAGGTTTTACCAAAAATCTTGATTCGATATTATATCAAGCAAGTGTGGATGCTGTATTTGATGACAATTTTTACAAGTCAAAAGTTTATGTGAGTGGACCAGCAGCTGCACCATCTGGTGTCCAATTGAAACAAGGACCCAAGGGTGGGGTATATTACGAAACAGATGGTGTATCTGCAAAACCACAGGAATTATTTACTTCTGAATCTGGTAAAAAACCTGAATATTTTGGTCCAGACCCACCAGAAGGAGTGGAGCCAGGACAATATGCAAAAATGCTGCACGCTGATGACTGGGACGAATTGTCAGAATTATCAAATGCACTTTATGGCGATGTAGACCCAGAAGTGTTGGATGGTATCAAGACCACATCTGAAGAATTTGCTCAAGGGCTTGATACAAAAGGATTGAATATAGAAGCCACCACAGAGGAATATATGCAAAATAGGAAAGGTGATTTTGAATACACACCAGAAAGACAAGAATTGCATAATTCAATAGTCAAAGAGTTTTTAGGAAGCCATGATGGGTCTAATTCAACAACTAGACTATTTGACAATGATAAACCAACAGTAATTTTGTTAGGTGGTTCTCCAGGAGCTGGAAAAACATCGCAATTGGCTGGTAATTTGGGTCTTTTTGACCCAGATGATTTCTTGAATGTTGCTGCAGACGAAATTAAGGAAATGTTACCAGAGTTTGAAGGGTGGAATTCACAAGCAGTGCATTTGGAGAGCAAAGATGTTGTTAGGAGAGTTCTTGACTATGGAATTGCCAAAAACAAGAATCTTATTATTGACAGAACTTTGAAGACACACAAGAAAGCAGATAAATTGGTCGATGTTTTCAAAGAAAAAGGATACAATGTAATTGTCTACGGTATGTTTGTCAAACCGTCCAGTTCTATGGTCAGAGCACAAAGTAGGTTTGAAACAAGTGGCAGATTTATGCCATATGATTTGATTGCTTCTGGTAGTTTGCAGATACACGACAGCATTATGGATTTGATTAACAAACCAAATGTTGACAAAGCAGGGATTTGGAGCAACGAGGTTGAAAAAGGTGAAATGCCAATTCCAATGTTTGAAAAGACAGAAGTAGACCCAGAATTTAGGGCATTAGTGGCACAAATTTGGGATGAAATGGACCAAGACATTGATGATATGATGATTGAAACAGTTATGGGAAGAGCACCAATTGTCAAGTCTGCAAAAAGTGAATTGTTTTCAAAAGCAGTGGTTGTCAAGTTAAATGAGACAGATAGAACATTCCAAGTGTGGGCATCCGTTGATGTGATTGATAGACAGGGAGAAAGAATTCCAATGGAGTATCTTGAAGAGGCAATTCCTGCATGGATTAACAGGGGTGGATTCATTGTTGATAATCATAGCAACAGAGTTGTTGGACAAGCCACTGATTACAAGTTTAAAGACAAAACCCTGGAAGATGGCAGCAAAATTGCTGGTGTTCTGATTGATGCATTCATATTTAGAGGTTATACAGTTGATGATGATGTCTGGGAGAGAATTAGGAACGACAAAACTGAAGGTGCATCTGTTGGCGGAACTGCTCTTGAGACAAAAATTGTCTGTGATGATACCAAATGTGAAAAACTTTTGGGTCCAATTGAGATTTATGAATTAACAATTGCTAGCGATACTGCCAGAATTGTAAACCCAGAGTCTACTATTACTGGATATAATAAGATGGCAAAATCTGACACTGGTAGCGAATTCATGGCAAACCCACAACCATATGCTGTGATGTATGGCGCAGACCGATGCTCTGACTGTAGTAGAGCAAGAAAAACTTTGGAGTCAAACAAAGTGGACTTCCAATTTTATGATGTTGATGCTGATGATGCTGCTGCACGAAAAGCACAAACTTTATCAAAGGGAAACACCAAGATTCCTGTAATAATTATTGACGGCGAAGTGTTGGTCGAGCCTAGTGACGAAGAGTTGCTTGAAAAGTTGGCAGTGGCGCATGAAAGGGGTGAAACTGTGAAAATTGATGCCACTGGAGTGCATCAATATATACAAGAAGACCAAGAATTCGGTGGGCAAACAGAAATTGGCATGGGAAGACCAAAGTTCTGGAAAGCAGATTTTTTCAAGAGCATCCATCCGACAGATTACTTTAAATACAGGGCAAGGGACTACTTCGGCTAATGGACTTGGCAATGGGTGAGTTTCTAGCCAAAGCAAGGGTGTATGTCAAAAATCCATCTGAAGCACCAGAAGGTGCCAATGTTCAAAGAGGTCCTCGTGGTGGATATTATTTTGAAGAGGGTGGCAAAAAGGCACCTGCTGAAGAAGAAGCACCAGAAGGTGCACCAGCAGCAGAACCTGCACCAGCAGCAGGTGTGCCAAATCAAGGTCCTTCTACAGACCCAGCAACTGGGCAACCAGACATGCTGATGGAACCTGAAGAGTGGGAAAGTAGATCTGGAGTTGATGGCCAAATACTCAATTTGTTGGAAAACAACGAAGGTATTCCAGAAGAAGGAACCCCTGACAGGGCTGCATTGAATACAATGGTTGCAAGAATGGCAGAACTGACAGGAGATGACCCATATGAAATTGCTCAAGAATATGCCTCTGACGCAGGGGTGTGGGCCAGAGAAGGAGAGCCAAAAGATGTGTATGAATATGAAGACCAGCCCTATACGACTCCAGAAGAACAAAGAGCTATAGACCGTGATATAGATATGGACTCCTCTGACGAGGAACTCAACGAAAGATATGCTGCAACAGGACAGGCAATCATACCGAGTGATGCACCAATACAAGATGTAGTTGATATTGTTAATAATTTGGCAGGTATGGAAAGCAACCAAATGAAGATACAAGGTGATGTGTCCTTGGATCCAGACATATATGAGATAAAACTTGGCAGAACTACTTTGGAAGTGGATTCATCAGATTATACAGACATGACTGAACTTATGGAAGATTTGAGTGGTCTTTTAAGATATGAAACAGGAGCAACTCTTGATAATACAGGATGGGAAGAAACAGGTCCTGGAGAGATGAATCTGGAATATGTTTTGAATACTGAAGGTGAAGAGCCATCGCCAGAATATCCAGACGACCCAGACAGTCCAGAAGGGAAAATGCAAATTCGTGAAGACACTGCTCGTCGTGAAGATTGGGAAAGAGAGCAAGCGAAAAAACCAAGCACTGAAGGTGAAGTGGATGTTGACGAATATGGAGAAAAACCAGGTCAATATCCAGGTGGTTTGCATGAAGAAGAGTGGAATGCATTAAGCAATGAGGACCAGTT
>NZCX01000033.1 GCA_002688415.1 Candidatus Pacearchaeota archaeon | reverse complement strand
GGATTTGTGCTGCTAAATTATCTTATCTTAAATGTCAAAGTTAGGAATATCTTCTTCTAATTCTTCTGCACCCTCTTGTTTATCTGGGGCGCTTTGATTTGGTAATATTACAGCCCATGTAGGATTATCTGTTCCGCCCCACTCAGTTACCCTAGGCACACTCTGCCCCTCGATGGTCATGCCGCCAGGAAAGGCTGTTGCGAGAGCAAACAGATCTCCATCATCATGAACATCCATAAGGTTTTCTTCAACGAGCTTTACCGTTTCATCCTTAGACTTTCCTGGATCATATTTAAAGATAAGAACTGTAGCATCATCTTTTGAAAAGTCTTCAATACTTTTTGATGTTGCAACTTTTGCCACAGGAAAATCAATCCACTCATCAGCCTCTTTGCTAAACTCCTGTTTATGTGGAGGGCCATCCTGTCTTTTTGCGTCAGGTAATGACATAGCATATTCATAAGGCTTAACAAGCTCATACCCACCTCCCGGAAAGCTTGCGGGGTAAAAAGGCGGACCCTCAGGCTTTATGTCAACGGTGGATACAAAGTCAAAGATTTGTTGAGAACTTATATTTCCAGAAAAAATAGATCCAACTCCAACCTCTTGATGTGTGCCGATGTGATCCAAAACTTCCTGACTAACCAAGACAACCTTTCCATCTGTTCTTTTTACAACAAAAGTATCTCCAATTTTTTCCGTTGATCCGCCCATTTCTTCGGCCAACTTTGTAATCACTTTATCTAAACGATCTGCCAGTTTAACAAGCCCTCTTTTATCAAGAGTATTTGCAACTTTTACTAATTCATCAAGCATAATTTTCTTCTCCATATTCAATATCAGAGTAATTACGATCCCATTCGTCCAATTTAGTGCTGAGATCTTCCTGGCCAATCAGTCCTCTGCCGACTGCAGCACCTCCAAGCGCTCCTAAAATATCTACGTCTCTTGACGTTAGTTCCTCTAGATTATATAAAATTAATAACTCTTTATCCTCTATGGCCTCAACTATAAGGTCGAACTCTCCATGAATCAAGTCATTTGAAATAAAGCCAACCATTTCCTCCCTACCCTCTCTGAATGGCAATAAATGTTTTAACATCTTAGGAAACACATTCTTTAAGACGCTTACATCTTCTGAGAAAAATTTTCGAAGATGTTCCAGCTTAATAGAGTCATTTACATTATACCTGTCTATAAGATATAAGTCCAAACCCAAGGTTGCCAAGTCATCTGCACTCTTTTTATTATCTCCAGATTGTGCATACTGAAGAGAGTTTTCTATTTCATATTCCAAATGATGTTTGTTTTGAGGACTAGAATTTAATACGGTATCGGCCAACGTTGGATGGGCTGCCAGCCCGCTCATAATTAGTTTTATCCAATATGTATCACCAGAATCAGAATCTCCCATTAATTTAAGTATATTTGAAAGCTCATCTATAGTTATATCTTCTCCATTTCTAATCTTTACTGCTGCAGCTTTGGCTTGGTCCGTCACGTTGTCTGTAAAGTTTGTATTGGAAGCATGATCCAAAATAGAACTCAATATGGAATCATATTCGTCTCCAGTTGCTTCCATCACTTCTTCCATGGTCATATTTTCATCAAGAGCATCTCTTATCTCGCTTTTTAAAACACCCAAATCACCGCTTGTTGGCATAGCAATTCGTTTATGCACATCTTTATCGGGTAAATTTTTGTTTATAATAAAATACAAGAATACATTATCATTTGCATAATTATTATACATATTTGATTCTTTTGCCGACACGCACCATTTTGTACTCATACCCCATTCGCAAGAAGCAAATTCGGTTTTGGGCCACACAACTATAAAGTTATCCGATTTATAAATAAAGTCCGTTTCTTGAGATTTCTTTTCACCTTTTTCCGCCCTCACTTCTGCATCAGTTTTGCCATACCTGCTAATCGCTTTTCTTAAAATATTTATAGCAGGATATTGATATAGATCTTTTCTTTCAAGATTGCCTCTTACTCTTTGGAATCTGCTCAAAAGAGGAATAAGTTCATCCGAGGTTGCATTGCCATCCACCAACTCTTCCAAGGCCCAATTAAAATATCCGGGACGAACACCGGCATAAAGCTTTCTTATTTCCTGTTCAAACTCCGGGTATAGATCTATTGCATCGGTGAGCTTTCCGGCAATCTTTATAATTTTATTTAACTTATCAAATTCTTCTAAATGATTATTTTTCATTAACCAATTTGCAAGTTTTGAAATCTTTTTTATATTGATTATCATTATTAATATTCCATCACTTGTTGCGCAAACTTTCTAAGAGTTAACCATCGAGAGAAGGAGGCTATAACATCTTCGTCTAGATCAAGGCCTTCATCCGGCGGGCTATCAACATCAGGCTCTTGAAGCTCTGGAAGCAAATCGGATTGTAAAGGTTCGGGAGAATCAGGCGCCGGAACGGGAAGCAGGTTATTAGCCAAGGCCTGTGCTTCCGCCCCTCTTCCCATATCTTTACTTTCCACAAGCGAATCAATTTCACTCAGGGTCAAGAAGCCTATTGCCTCAAGGGCTTTGTCCAATCCTGCTTCAGGATCTTGCGTCAAACCGGTCACCCCGTATAAATCAGTATGAACTATTAGATCATGCCTAGTCACGGTCGGGTCGTTTAGTGTGAGTCGCAATACTTTAGCAACACGACCAAGAAGGCCACCTTTGGCTCCTTTTTTGGCTCCTTTTTTGCCACCACGCATAATATTTTGCTTCCAATCTTTCATTTTATCATAAAATGAAATTTTATTTTCTGATCTTTCGTTAAACTTAAGATTAAAAATTTTATAGAGATAAGGCATTTCGATAAATTCATTCATATAATTTATCACTGTATCTACGTTGGTTGCATATTTAAAATATTCTTCTTCTCTAAATGATTTTATATACCTATACCTTCCCCAAGTAAACCATGCTTCAAGTTCATTGCTTTGTTTTTTTCCATCTATAACCACACAGTCATTTCCAGGAAGAGTGCAAAACACTTCTTTATAAAAATCTTTATGCAATTTATAAAGACTTGTTGATAATTGTGCATCTTTAAATTTTTCTTTAAATTTTTCAATTTCTCCGTCTATATTATTAGGATTAAATTCTGTAATAAAAGTTTGTTTCATTGCGGTTGCAATTCTTGGATTTATATCATACTCAGAGACTTTTCTTGATCTGCTTTTTGTTATTATGAATAATTCTTTAAAAGTTTCATAATCCATTATATTTTTATTGTCAAATATAACTTTTAAAATTCTGGGATGCGCAGTTATTCCACGGCTTGTTAAGGAGGCTTGAAACATATCCAGTGTTAAATCAGGCTTTCTTAATTCTTGCCAGAACATTCTTACGTGCTTTTCTCTAAGTTTTTTCTTTTTTAATTTAAAAGCCTTGAACCTAAATGTTTCCAAAAACTCGGGCGGCATATAGTTAAAAGTATTTAATATATCATTTCTATTTTTCTTCAGAGTGAAGTTCAGCGTGTTCGTCGTCATCTGCGGCCACCATGCCCGGGCCATAGTCTTTATTTCATCATCATCCAATAAGGCAGAAAACTCTCTATGAAATTGCCTATTTTCAATCAAATCTTGATGCAATTGTCTCAAGGTTTTTTGTTTCATTCCGGGTCTATATGATATTCGAGAAATCAATGAAATTACTTTAATTTTTGTATCATCCGGAGTTTTTGGCCAATTTGCATCCCACATTAGTCGATCATTATCTATGCTATTTTCAATGATTCTTTCGCTCTCTTCATCGGGAACCATAGAACCAACAATATCGGCCATTGGAACATCATCGCTTGATTTAAGGTCTTTATAGTTTTGAAACATTTGATGATGCTCTTCCGTATAACCATGCTCTTCCAATATCTCAAGTCTTTTCCTTTTATTTACACGAAATAATACATCAACAAAACTGAGCAAATCTTGATCAATGCCAAGTCTGTCTTTTAAGCCTTTAACTTCTTCTTCACCATTTTCTCCAAGCACAACAACAAAGTCAACAGAAACCCAGTGATTAAAAAATCGCAAATGATTTGTTAGTTCAGCATTTGTTAAATGCTTTTCACTTTTAATATATTGCTCAACCTCATTGAGCCTCCTTGAATCCGCCTCAAGCTGTTCCAGAGTTAATTCCTTTTTTGATAAATTATAAAGAGGAATGGTATTTTTGTTTCTTCTAAGTTCCAAAGAAAACTTTTCTCTAAACTTTTCAATAGTACGTGGAAGATAAAATTTTGATATAAAGGCCTGTGGATCTCTGCCGTATAATTCGTTTATTACATCAAGAGCTGTTTGCTCTAACAGAGAGAGGTTGTCTGCGTTTATTCCATCAAAAATTGAATCCTTATTTATACATGATACAGCTTGAAAGATTATAACATCCAACTCTTCCAATTGTAATTCGTTAATATTTTCTATAGATTTAATTCTTTCTAAAAGATCTGTACCACATGTTGCATCTTCAGAGATTACAGTTAAAATAATTAATTTTTTTAATTTATGAATTAAGTTGCTATGTATATTTTGTGCATTATAAAAGCCGGATATCTCTACCTTAGAGTCTTCGCTCCACCTGCCGCCCGCCTCCCTGCTTCTCGCAAGATTTCTTCTGCGGCTATTATACGTGCCTTTGCCCTTTCTTTCCTTAATCCTCTCTAGCATTTCAGGCCTTGTGTAAAAGAAGAGTTCTTCTATTCTTTTGTCAAAGATCTCTTCGTCAAAGGCTTCTTCGTATCCTTCTTGACTTATTGGGGTTAAATATCTTTTAACATCCTCTATAGATAATATATCAAATCCATATTTATTTTTGATATCGTTTTTAAACTCATTAAAAAGACCATGACCACGGAGGCGGGCTGACTCTGTCTTTTCACGAGAAATGGTTTCCAGCCGTCTAGTATTATGCCATCTCAGTGACTCAACAATTTGATTTACACTTCTTTTTTTAATAATTTCAAAAGTTGTATCTTCTGTGACCAATGTGGGATCGAACCCGTGGCTATTTCTTGCAGTCGTAGATACAAACAAAACAGCTTCAGAAAGAAAGTTTCTCCATTTTTCAATATTATTATTATATATTAATCCAGTCGTTAATTCAGATAAAGCGCGCTTAACCTCTGCCCTTGGGGCCGCATCAACTACAGACCCTCTTTGTGGTCCAACCCTACGTCTTCTGCCTACACTTTCCTGATACGATCTTTCTGCAGCAACATCGCGGCCCGATGGAAATGAAGATTGAGCAACCTGTAATAAAGTTTCGCTTTTATTTCTTTCGAATCTTTCATCATATAGTTCTACATTGGGATTTTCCTGCCTCCATTTCATAAGCTCCTTTCGAGCTTCAACTGCATCTTCCGGTCCAAAATTACTATTTAGAACATTATTGGCAACATCTATAAGTATATTTATATATTCTCTTCTATACGTTTTTTTTCTAAAGAAGCGTCCTTCGGCATCATCTTCCTCTTGCGTCCAGTACGAGCCACGAACTCTATTCGGACCATATATAGCAAGAAGCTCAAAGAATAAATGTTTTTCTCTTTTCAATCTTTCTCTATAATTTACATAGGCATTTTCACTTTTGTCTTCTAAAATCTCTACATATTCAAGCGTTATACTTTCAAGATTACGTCTAGATATAACCTTTGTTCCAGAGTGGAAATAGTCATCAAACGCAGCATCTTCCAATTCTTGAGCATAATCTATATATACATCTCCCCTAGTTGGAAAGCGAAGCCTATGTTGATTAAGTCTTCTGAATATATTTTCTGTTTCACCAACATAGTATACAGGCTTATCAGCCTCTCTCTCCTTTAGTTTTAAGATGTATACAAAAGAGCCAAGATTGCTATTCCAAAGCATATCTTCATACTTTGGCATTGCTATTATAGATCCGGGAGTTAAGTCAATTGTTTCATTTAATTTTTTAATAATCTGTTCAACATAAGATTTTGCAATTTTATTTTCGTCAACTCCCTTAACGCTTTCTGATATACTATCAAGAGTGTCTCCGGCCTGCACCGTATAAGGCTCCGTTCTTAATGGGCCAGCCGTTTGATAATGCCGCATTCTTTTTCTATAGTTTGGATCATCCAATGCAGATTCGGGGAAAACAACATATATAGCCGTCTTAACCAAGTCGGACTGATAGCTTGTCTTCCAAAGCCTCTGTATTTGACTCGCTCTACTCAACATTTAAAACTAAACTCCAAAGTTATCGGGGACTTCTACAGGGATTGAAAAATTTTTCGTATCAGAAACAGTAATGTGCTGTAGAGATAAAGACCCTTTGGCCAGTTGTCTCCAAACCCCCTGTCCATGCAAGAACTCAAATAAATAATAGAGATAATTAGGGTCAAATAAAGATCTGCCAACATCATTGAGCTGTAAACCTATGTGGTTTAAGGAAAATTCTTTGGTCGGCTTTCCAAGCATTTTATCTTGACCTTTGCGGATAATCCAAAAATCTGCATCTTCAAAATTTGTTCGAATATTCAATATTTCTTTCAAAGTGATATAAACAACCATAATGCTTCCTTATGAAACATGACTTGCTATTTTATATAGCAATCTCTTGCGTTCAAAGTCTTCCGCCAGCCTCCAAAGATCATAGCCGCCATGGACCCGCTCTATTCTTCCCTCGTAATGTTCCATTCTTGGGAAAAGTTCATCTGCTATTATATCTTCTCGCTCTTCTTCTTCTCTATCTGCATAAAACTCTTGAAGACCCGCTCTATTCGCTGTCATCATCTCTTCGGGAACCTTATCATATACGTCTCTATTTCTTTCGGGCACCGTGGACCATTTTCTTTTTTGAACCTCAAATGGGGTAAAGAACAATGCTTCACGCTGTTTCTTTGCAAACTCCATTAAAGTCAATAGGAATTGTATATGCCAAAACTTAACCTTTTTGTCCCACCATCTGATGGCATCATAAAGATCCGAATCGCTTTCTTTATAACTTTTTAATAATTCTTTTCCAAGATTATAAATATCCGAATCTCTTTGGAAATTATTGATTACCAAACTTTCATCTTCAACTTGAGAAATTCTTGCATAAGCAATTGCCCCCCGGTGATGTTGCGTGCCTCGTTTTGAGAGCAGGTTCCAGGCTTCTTGGCCTTTGTCTCCAAAGATTGACTTTGACATTTCTATCATTCTGGAGGATGGCTTCATAACTATTGTAAAGCTTGGGATATCATTATATCTTGATTCCGTTACTTCGTAATCAACAGGAATTGGATGAAACTTTCTTATCATCTCCAACCTCTTTCTCTTTCCGCTTTCAAGTTCTCTCTTAACCGCAACAATATTTCCATCTGAATCACGCCTGGTTAAAGGATAGTTGTCATAAAATGAATTTGTTGAATTTATCTGTCTTTGCAAATTTTCAATAAAATTATTCATACCAACCTGTGATTCATCTTGTCCAATATCGCTATGAGTATCAAGCTTTTTCTTTAAAAACCTTTTTGCCGCATTAACTAATATTATAGAATCTTCATTCGACATCCCTTGGGATTGAAATTGGGCTTGAAGCTTCTTGCTCATAGCCTCTATTGCCTC
>NZCX01000017.1 GCA_002688415.1 Candidatus Pacearchaeota archaeon | reverse complement strand
TATAAAACAACTAAAAAAGATAGGAGTAAAGGTAACAATTAAGCCAAAAATAACTGTTCAAAACATAGTAGCCTCTGGAGCAATAAATCTCGATTTAAATCTAAACACATTATCATTAGAATTAGAAAACACAGAATACGAACCAGAACAATTCCCGGGATTAGTTTACAAGTTAGAGAAACCAACTGCGACATTCTTGTTGTTCAGCAACGGTAAGTTAGTATGTACAGGAACAAAAAATAAAGCAGAACTAGATGATTCAATTATTCAACTTAACAGGAATGTTAGAGCGGCATTGAAGAGAATAAAAGAAATGCAAAAGAGAAAAGCTGAAGAAGATGAGTTCTAACGTTTGATAGTATCAATTAACACAATCGGAACATTTAAATACATCACAATCTGTTACATATATGTAATAAAAGGAGACAAGTATGTTATTAAAAAAGAAACCATTGCATTGGCCGACATTGAATACTGTAATTATGGTAGAGGAAACTATGAAAAAACTAGATAGTTTATTTACGGTGGCAGAACTTAAGAGGGCATTGCCTAGACAAGTGAACCATAACACTCTTTTGCTAATTCTTCATTATCTGGATTTAAGTAATAAAATTGCTGTCTCGGTGAAAGGAATAACATGGATCCATAATCCGAGTCCTAAATTAAGGAAAGCTATTGCTGAAGGAATGGAGATTTAGATGGTTATGAAAAGTGTTAGAGTTATACTTTCTAAAAATGCAAAAGAGGTTTTTGAATATCTAAATAAAGAATCTTCCAGCTCAAAGATTGAGAAGAGTATTTTAAATGCAATAAAACAAAAGACAGAATTAATAAAAAATAATTTTGCATATGGAGATCCAATCTCAAAGAAACTAATTCCTAAGAGAATTATTGAAGAATATCATGCAACAAATCTTTATAGGGTAGAACTCCCAAATTTTTGGAGAATGCTTTACATTGTTCAAGAAGGAGAAAACAAGATTGAAATTATAGCATTTGTTCTAGAAATCTGTGACCACAAGAAATATAATAAACTGTTTGGTTATAAGTAATATGGTAAATAACTTCCGCAAATTCACTCTTGACACGGGAAAAGACATTTTAGCAGGCAAGGACGCAAATTCAAATGATGGGTTAGTTGCGCAATCAAAACCAAAAGATGTCTTGCTTCACACTCTTGCGCCTGGAAGCCCATTTGTTAATGTTGGTGAGAACCCCGAGAAAGGTGAGTTGAAAGAGGCTGCGATCTTTTGTGCTTCAAAGAGTCAAGCATGGAGGGATGTAAAAAAGGATGTTGTAGTAAATTGGTTTTACAAAAAGGATACGACAAAGGGCAAGAAAGATAAGCCTGGTTTGTGGCATACTAAACACGAAGGAAAGATTGTTGTGAAGAAAGATGAGATAATTAGGTTAATAGATAGTCAATCACAATAATACTTTTAAATCTAGACAGATTAAACTTCTTATGGCATTTTTGATAGATTACTGTGAGCTTGGAAAGGGAGCTCCTAATACTGGTGGCATTATTCGATGGACTACTAGTAAGAATATCAATCACGCTATTGAAAGGTTAAGAAATAGAAACTATGATAGACTTCCAAGTAGATCAGAAGAAGCTTACAGGGTTGGAGAAGGTTATGCATGGATAAGAGAATCAAACCCAAGAATTCGTATAAAATCTGGAACAAAACAAGGACTAGCAGTAATAGCTGTTGTGGATTTGGATATTCCTATTGATCCAGTAAAAATTAGAGAGTTTGAAGGAAGGGTCCCTGAGATAAATGATTAATATTATATACCCTTCTTTCCCCATATCTTGATGTTACTTAGACCAATTAAACACTTGCAGCTCGGAAAGAATGGCCTTAGTTCAGAATTCATTGAACAAGTCAAAACCGTCTTCAAAAAAGAAAAGATATTGAAGATCACAATTCTCAGAAGTGCTTGTCGAGATAAAAAAGAAGCCAAAGTCTTGGCGGAAGAATTGATGGAAGCCCTCGGTAAAAAGTATAAGTACAAGCTTATAGGTTACGTTTTGACAGTTATGAAGTTTAGAAAAAAGCAGAGATAGTTATTTTTTCTTAGTATTTAAATATCTCCTACCTAGAATCTTACCTTATACCCAAAGTGATTCATCGCCTCTTTAAGCTCAGGATATTTTCTCACATTTTCTTTGTTTAGTTCTTTCCCGGCAAGTGTCAAATCAACAACCTGTCTCATCGCTGTTGCTCCTTTGGTCGTTCCTCCGGGATGTCCGTAAAGTTTATATACTTTAGTGAACAAAATTATGTTATGAAAGGGACTTATCATCTTTGGAATATTTACCCACCAGAAAAGATATCTGTAGAGATAAGCGAATGCACAAAGGAGAGGTTCAGGAGGGAGATAGACGGTAAATCTCACAAGATCGCTAAAGCATTAAAAATAACCCCCTCCAGGATGTATAGTTATTTTATTAATGGTGATTCACCAATCCCCCTAGATAGGTTAATCAAGGTAGCCAATTTCCTCAGTATTTCTTTAGGGGAAGTGGAGAACAACATAGTCAGCTATAAGCAAAAACTAGTTCCAAACAAAAACTCAGTTTTCAATCCAAAATTACCAATAAAAGATTCCCCCTATCTTGCGTCTCTTGTTTCACATCTTTTCTTCGATGGAAGTTTGCCACGTGATGGGAAGGGGGCATACTATAATCAAAAGAAAGAATCAATAATGAAATTATTTATAGAACAGTTAAAAGAAGTATTTGGGGATGTGCAGAATAAGACTGTCGTGGATCACCGGGGAGTGTTAAAATGTAGGTTTCCCCAGCTTGTTGGAGAGATTTGTAAAAACCTATATGGTGTAAAAACCTTTCACGGAGATTTTGGCAGAATTCCAAAAAAGCTATTCAAACTACCTAAAGATTATAGGTTGGCCTTTTTGGTCTCTGCAATTTTAGATGAGGGGTCAATAGCTTATGATGGTCATATAATATTTGGAATAAATAATAAAGATCTTTGTAATGACATGAGAGCTCTTGGCAAAGGCCTGGGGTTAGAAATCAGCGAATTAAAACGCAAGAAAGAGACTTCTTTTTTCTATTTTCACATAAAGTCTCTGGACAAACTTCTAAAAATGGTTGAAGGATTAGAAAAAGATTACCCATTAATAACTTTAGATTATAAACTCCATAGGTTAAAAAAAAGTTTAGAAATAAAGGCTCAGAAATTTAAGTATACTGCAAATTTTGCAATAGAGAGAATGGAAAAAGTATTGATAGAATTAACTCCAAAAGGCAGAACTATAAATTATTTAGCAAATCAACTTGTAATGCCTCCAAGGACAATTAGAAGGTATATGTATCGCCTGATGAAAGAAGGAAAAATAAAAAGGACAAAAAGCGGAAACGAGTATATTTATTTATTAAAACCTAACCTTGTATCCAAAATGATCTAAGGCTTCCCTAAGTTCCTTATGGTTTTTTGAATATTCCTTTAAGGTTTTCCCTTTCATAACGGCATCTACCGCCTGACGCATTCCCATTGCACCATATTTACTACCTCGAGGATTCCAATGAACTCCGCCACCACCTTGAATTACAATATCCTTTCCATAATGATTAATCAAAAATGGAATATGTCCTGGGTAAATTCCGCCGCTACAAACTGCCATTACAGGTTTCATTCCTACCCAATCTTCTTTCAATCGTCCCGCAGTCTCCTTAACTTCATCTAATTCAATCTCCTCTCTAATCTCCTCAACTTCCTTCCATCCACCCTTCATTTTCCCAATTCCAGTTCCAATATGTAACGTGTCCACTCCGCAAAGCCTAGCGAAATCAGCAATCGACATCATAGAAATTCCATGTTTTGGATCTTCTGTTAAAGCACCATGCATTGCACGATGAGCATGAATGGGGAGTTTTGTAGATCTACGAAGTGTTTGCAGCGATGAGAAACCAGCAGTTAAAATATCATGCATTAAATAGTTAGCACCATGTTCTTTGGCAAAGTCAGCCCGACGAACCATCTCAAGTGCTTCAGCCGTAACATTAATCAAATAAACCTTCTTCTCGCCAGTTTCTTCAGCTGCCTTATCCATCATCCTCAGTGTTTGTACGGCTCTTTTGTCAAATGGGTTGAATTTTTGAGAAGACAAGTTTTCATCGTCTTTAACAACATCACATCCACCCAACCAAGCATCATATGCAACCTTGGCATGATCTTTTGTTTTAAGGCCCAACTTCGGTTTTACAATTGTTCCGACTAGCGGCCTATTCTTAACGCCAAGGATTTTACGAACACCACCGATGCCATGTCGAGGCCCAGGATAAGTCTTAATATATCTACTGGGAAAATCAACATCCTCTAGTCTAAGCTTCTTAACGGCCTTCATGCCAAAGACATTACCCGCAATTGAAGATAATAAATCAGGCATATTTCCATCCTCAAAGAGCACAGAAGGATAAGCAATCTTACACATCCCAGTTTTATTATTAATGGAGAAAACTTTTGCACCCAACCTATTCACATAAGACTTATTAGATGAAACATGCGTCCATGTTCCAATAGAACTCTCAAGGGCGACGGTATTAGCAGCTTCCTTAAGCGACATTTTATTTGGGGTAACTCTAAACAGGCAAACAAGATCCTCGCTGTTGGGCTTATATTTTAGATTAACAAATGTATTTTTCACCATCTTCTTAAAAACATTAATAAACCGGGGTTTTTATAGTTTATCATGGAAATTTTTATCGCAAGGCATGGGCAAACAAATTTGAATAAAGATAAAAGGCTGGCCGGGAATTCAAACCTTGCCCAACTTAACCAAAGGGGAAAACAACATGCGAATAGGCTTGCCGAATTTTTAGAAGATAAAGATATTGATGAAATATTTTCATCTCCACTAGACAGAGCAAAAAATACAGCAAAACCAATCGCCAGAAAGATAAAAAAGAAAGTCAAAATAGATAAAAGATTAAGAGAATTTGATTTCGGAAGATTAGATGGCTCAAAGGAAGAAGGAGAGGCAACGGAGGACTTGTTGAAAAGAAGAAAAGATTTAAACTACAAATTCCCAAGAGGGGAGAGCTACGATATAGTTATAAAGAGAGTTGGCAAGTTTATCAAGAAGATATCAAACAAGAAATACAAAAGAATCTTAATCGTTGGGCATGGCGGAGTGAACAGGGTAATTCTATCAAAATTAATAAACCAAAATTTAACTAACCACCCTGAAAAACTCGATACAATAGATTGTACGAATGAGATAGTCTACATTTTTAACACAGAAACAAACAAATTAAGGTGGATTAGTACTAGAAACAATAAAAGTGGAAATGGATTATTGAAAAGAGTCGGAGTATAGCGCTACCTTATCCATAGTATCTATCATTAGTCAATCGTCTTTATAAAATTTCGCTATTCCTAGTATTTTCTGTTGTGTTTGTCCTGCTTAAAACATTTCCAAGCCTTTTTCTTTTTAGATAATTCGGTATAAGAAATGCAAAAGACGAAAGGACAAATATTACAAGCAGAAGACCACCAGATGCCCAAAGAAGCCACTGATATTCTCCCTTGCCATCTAGCGTTAGGCCGAGATCGTCAGTGAAAGAATCGCTAGTTTGATTTATAGAGATAGTTTCATTAGGCTCATCACCAGCATCAGACTCTTCATCATTACCGCTACCACTTCCGCCAGAGCCAGAACCTCCGCCACTCTCATCTCCTCCAGAGTCTCCACCACCAGCCTGGGAAGAGTCTTCACAGCTAGGTGTCCAAGTAATGTTTGTAGACTCATTGCAATAAATTATGTAAGCTCGATAATTTTCGATTTCAAAATTTACTCCAGTGCCATTCCACATGCTATAGTCACCAATGCTATCATTATACCCATATAATTCAGAGCAATTTCCATCAAGTTCATTTACTTCGTCAAAAAGTCTTTCAGCATCATACTCTTCATAACAATAAGGTACCCCGATGTAATTTGTTTCTCCAATAATGTTAACTGTAGAGGGCTCATTTATTTCGCTTCCGGAAATTGTCAGGGAATAATTAAGAGAATCAGCCCCTTCAATCATAAAACCTTGGCCGACTGCTATGGAGGCATTTGTTATACTGTCATCCCAATAGCTCTCAGCCCATTTTCCAGACCAATACTCATAAGGCGCTCCCCATTCTCCCATCTGGTAATAACCATTAAGGCTGCCATTTTCATTAATATAGATCTTGTTTCCAAGCATGAAGCTATCACCATAAGTAGCATTACTAAATATCCTGTTAATTAACGGAGAAAGAGGTTTTATGGGCAAGGAGAAAGAAAACCACACCCCTTCTGTAATATTAAAAGTATAATTAACAATAGTGTTTGGCATACAAAGGCCATCATTGCAATAATTATCACATTCTTCTAGAACTTCAGACCAGTTAAGATCAATACATTGACTTCGGTGTGTTTCGTTAACGCAATAATAATCACCATTGGGGACTTCTTCTCCAAGACTGCTCACGACACAGCCGGTTGCATCACTCCTACATCTCTCAAGCCCAAAATAATCTATACCGCAAAAGAAAGGATTGCCATCAATCTCACAGTCTGAGTCAGAAGAACACTCGGATCCAACAGTGCTTTGTCTGCATTCTCCGGAAACACTTGAACAAAAACCCTCACCGCATGACTCAAGCTCATTCCAAATACCATTATCACAATAGGCGCTATGGCTATCATTAAAACAAACACTAGCCTCACTTGCGGTTTCAAAATTTTCTAATCGAGATATCCAAGATCCGACGCTATACACTATTTCATCGCTATTTATACAAACAGATTTCTCACTTGAACATCTTTTTGTTCCGTCCAAATCAATATTGCAGCTACCCGTAAAGCAATCAGAATCATCGCTACAATTCATTCTTAACCCAACCTTATCTGCATCGTAAAGTCTCATTAATGGATCTCCGACCGCTATACCTCTTCCAGAATATTTAGAGTTACTCCACAAATTAGTCCATCCAGACATTGCAGATTCGGCAAAAGTCATTCCGTTAGCATAAGCGATAACAAATCTAGACAGTCTATCGTCGTTTGCTCCGGGCTCAGCGACATATCCCATCGCACCAGCAAAACTCCTAGAGTAATTAGATCCACCAAAAGCATTCTCACTGAAAGCCTGTGCAATCTTCCCCTGGTAACTGTTTTCGACGTAATAGGGATTTTCTTTGAAGGAAACTCCGTTAAAACTTTCATGACTGCTCATAAATGATCTATTAGAAACATCAAAATCAAAATTATCAGTTTCATAAATCCAATTCCCACCACCATAATTGACATGATAGTTACCTGGTCCAACATAGGCAACGACCTCACCATCAGTTGAAATAGGGATGCTATCGCTATCCTCAAGGATTATGTTGTCGGCAGAAATGCCAGAAGCCATTAGCCAAGTGCCAGAATCATTTAAGACATTTTCAGCAATCGACCACTCATCAGAATCCCTATCAACAACCCATTTTAGATCATTTCCGACAGGCCCAACACTCTTATTAATCATGGTTTTAATATCTTCAAGATTGTACCCTGTTAAATAACTGACTGCAAACCTTATATCATCATAGTTGTCGGGGTCGAAATGCTCAATCTTCCCCATAAATTCATTGCCGGCAACGGAGCCACTAGTCAAATACCCAGATCCACTTCTGGTGTCAACTGTTGTTGGAATGTCTTTTGCTAAAGCAATATGTGTTATATCTAAACCAGGGTTATCGTCCACATAGTCCCAAACCGGTTGCTTAACATAAGTTTCAAACTCCTCGTTCTCCATATCCTCATAGCTTCCCGTAGAGTTGAGGTAAACTTCCTCAAGAGGATAATAAACAACCAATTGATCTTCAACTTCCCCGAGGCCATATAGAGTTTCAATCTCAGCAGCATCTAGTGATCTATTGTAAGCTCTAAATTCATCAATAGTCTCATTGAAATAAGTGTAAGATGTTGCTCCAGGGCTACAGCCGTTACAATAGCCCATTCCGATAGACTTAAAACTAACATTCCAATTTTCATCAAAACTCTCTGTGCCGATATACTCATTATCCCTATACAAATAAACGTCTTTATCCTCCTTAACAATAACATAATGATGAAATTCACCATCTAAAACCCAATAGTTATTTACATAAATCTGATCTGGATACTTAAATCTCCAGAAGAATCTTTCTTCGTCAGTGTATCCGATTCCAAGAACACCCATATCAGCGCCATCCGTAGTTAGAATAATTCCTTCTATGTAGCCACCATATTGAGAACTTGATTTATTTAGCCAAAACGAAAAACTAACATTTTCTCGCAAATCTCTTTGCTCATCACCGACATAGTCAGAAAACCCATTAAAACTATATGCATTACCAACAACCCCATCAGCAGGCCCCACAAGCTCTCCTTCTGGGATAAATTCATCGATCCCATTAGAGCTTAATAGCGGACTTACAGTATCTGTAAATTTATCCAGAGGGACATCTAATCCCAAAATATTTACACCAGGCCTTTTAGAAACATAGTATTCGCAAATATCTTTAGAGATATTTGTATTAAGATTGTAAACACATAAAGCATTCTCATTTTGAGGAGCAGAGGGGGAGTCTTCTTGGAACCAGAGGGCATTTCCAGTGAAAGAAGAATTCAAAAATATGAATAAGCCGATAGAAAGGATCAATATTATCAGAATGATGCGAATAAACAAATGACCTCTTCTCATGATAATTGTTGGTTAATTGTCTTTATAAAATTTAGGTAGAGAGCCAAGATCAAGAATAAGATCCACCGCCACCACTTCCGCCAGAGCCAGAGCCTATAAAGCCATAATCACTTCCAGTTAAATAAACTGTTACATAGCTCTCATTATCAAATTCTTGAAGTTCACTCATCGAATATTCAAAGCTATTAACTGGAACGGGGAAATTCAAATTACTTTCTGAAGTAAGAAATTCCTCTTCATCAGAATTCCAGGATATTCTCATGCTATGTAAACCCAAAGAAGAATTCCAAACAATGGCGCTTGTCCCATCAATAGATTCACCGTTTAGCACAACTTCCTCCTCTTGAATAAGATCCATCTTGCTTAAGCCATAACGAAATTCTGCCTTGCTTTGTATGGTGTCCTTTGAAGAATACAGAATATCTGCAAGAACAATGTAGTTTCCGTTTGATAGCTTGTAAACTTCATTCTCGGTCAACATAGGGCTTATGTCTCCATTAATATTCAACTTAACTTCGCTAGGAGAAATATACTCTACCTTAATTTCTTGATCCCATTCTCCGCGATCTCCTGTTACTCTATAATTAACATCCTCTTGTTCTTCAAGAGTAAAAGCAGGAAGAACCTCCACAAAACTAATTTCCCTATCATCAGAGGAGGTATAATAAATATACATATTCCTGCCAACCATATCAATAGTCTGACCAACCATATTACTCATTGAGGGATAACTAGAAAAATCAAGAGTGTAATTCAAAATATTCTCCCCATCTCGAACATGGAAACCAATTGCCTCTTCAGGGCCGTAATCATTGTCCTGAAATTCTTCTAGCTGTAAATCAGATCCGATATGGATCTTTTGTGTATAAGCAAACTCATTATTATTAGTATCAGTAAATTCTCCATCATTTAGAACGCTCGGAAGCTCGTCTGCGTCTAATGTAGAATAAATCGAAGAGAGGTATTCCCCGATGTTTAATTTATTACTTGATTTTTCAAGTGCGTAGGATTCCGTTTCCCTGATAACATCAACAGTGATGACGGTATCTACAGGATCTTCTGGCTCCACCCCAAGCCCCTCGTAAACACAAGAGTTAAATTCTTCATCATCTATTGGGTGAGCAATCCAACAAGTCAATCTCACAAAGAATTTCTTAATAGAATTGGCTTCATCAAGAATCCCAGCCAATCCAACACATTCTCCAGAAGAACACAGGTTACTCTCACACTCATAACTATTTTCGCAACTAGCCCAATTGCCTTCAGCATCATTAATCTTTTGCAACTTCATATCACCATCAATATCGCAATAAGCTCCATCGGCACGAATTCCATAAGGGATACAATCATCTTCGTAAGTACACGAACCTTCACAATTAGGATCAAATAAATCAGCTAAAGAATCATAATCCAAATCTGAATGATTAAAAACCTCTACATTTATCCCACCAATATTCTCCTCTAAGATATCTTTTAAAGATAATGCCGCAAGATAATCTGCCTGGCTTGTTTCTTCACCATAACTCAGAATAACCTCTCCAGAATAAGTTGCTACAAAAATAATCTTACTAGGGTCTTTCTGGGAAAAACTGTCTTCTGGAAGAATCTGGTTGATCCCACTACATAAATTAAAGTAATTATTTGCAGCAGTCTGAAGGTCTACCGCCATATATAGATCGTCCTCTGAGTAACCATCAGGATAAACAAATACAACTTCTGCCGTACAAGTCTCATTTTCCCCACTTATCCCCCAACTAGAACTAATCTCCTCACAAGTTGTGTCTTTAGCATAAAGGGTCCATTCTTTCTCAGTGAAGTCTGTAGGGTATAGGCAATCAAGTGTAGCGGAACAAGAAGCATATCCCGATTCTGAATTCGCACCACATGATCCTGAAATCTTTGGGCACGATGACCCTCCGCCACTTTGATTTAAGGTTAAAGAGATATCAAATTCGAGATCCGAGTCACTTACGCCAGAGATGTCATAGAAAACTTTTATCTGTTTTGTGTTGGTAGTTTGCTCAACTCCAGTTATAGCTAAATATTTACCATCTGCACAATCGGACATATTCCCATCACACCACTTAGCAACAATATATTCATCATTCGCTTTTTCAAATTTGTAAATATTACCTACCATTTCATCACTCCCATCATAAAACACTCCATCATTAAGGATCTTTAGAACAACAGTCTTCTCAGCTCCATCACTAACAACTTCTCCAACTTCAAATACCATATTTCCACTGTAAAAAGTATCTCCTTCTTCAGCCTCAGACTTCTTGGTAAGCCAGGTACCATCGCTATAAACTTCTACATCAACCTCAGCATCAGGGTATCCATATTGAAAATTATTAGCCCTCATTTGAACTTCCTCGCAACTCCCAGAAGTTATCTCAACACAGGCCCCATCATCACAACCATTTGGACAATCATAAAATTCCATACCTCCATCTGTCAAATCGCATCCATATTCTGTAACAGTATCTCCGCTATAACCTCCACAAACATCATCTCCCCAGCCAGAAGGGTTAATCCAGCTTGTTTCTCCACGCTCATAATAATCCCATCCATCATCACTATCTGTACAACTATCTTCAACATCACCCATAATTTCATCATAAAGCTCTTGAACTTCTTCGCCAGTTATTGCTCTATCATAAATAGCAACTTCATCTATAACACCAGTCAAATAACCTTGAGCATGTCCTAAAATTACTCGAGAGCCAACATTTGAGCTATCAACACCATCCGTAATCTCTTCTTCCTGGAGTTCTCCATCCTTATATATAGAGAGAGTCTGAGATCCCGAGTCATAAGTTCCTACAATGTGAACCCACGTATTTTCTTCACAGCCATAAAATCTTGCAACAGGGGTCGAAGGCAATGTCTGAACATACCAATAACTATTCTCATCGGAACCAGAATAAATTAATCCCAACCTTAAACGATAACCACTTGCAAGAGAAATCCCGCCATAGTGAGAGTTTTCACAGTCTGAAATATTAAACCATGAAGAAATAGAGAAGCTGTCCGTCACGTTCCCAGTAAAATCAAAATCTGGATCATAGTTATATAAATTATCACTTCCATAAAAAGAAAATCCATAACCCTCAACTCCACCAATATATACACCATTTCCCCAAGTAGACAAGTCATTGCTTCCAGCAGAATCCTCAGAATTTACCTCAAGGGAATATTGAGCGACCAGCCCATCCTCAACACTAATAGCATTACCAGTTATACCAAACAACTCACCAAAAAATCCAGCACTAGCAAAAGCAAAGCACATAATTAAAACAAGAACAAAAACACCACCAAATTTCCTCTTCATAACAATTCTAGAATTAACTACTTTATAAAACTTTTGTAAAAATCACAATTCAAATCCTTATAGAGAAAATAAAATAATTAATAAGAAAAAACAATAAACCCAAAACCAAAAGCCCAACAAGAGTCCAAAGCAAAATGCTTTTCATTCTTCTTTGTTCTTTTGTCAGATTCTTCCATTCATTTGCTTTTCTGTTTTTCTTCCACTCATCTTTATGCACAAGCCCAATTGCCATAAAAACAAGACCCATAATAAAAAAGAAAGAGCCGCTATCAGAGATCATCATCGGGATTCCAAACGCTAGCCAAACAATCCCAATAACAAAAAAGGTATAATAATCAGTTGGTGGCATCTTCTTACCCTTATTAAGCGAAAGTCCAATTAAAAAAACCAGCAACAATAAAACAATGAGTCCAAGTACTATCCAATGCAGTATCATCTTGACTTCTCATGCATTTTAATTAAGCCATAAACAGCAGTTAGGATAAAAACACCCTGAAGGATTACGAATATTAGATCCCGGATGTAAATACTATAGATCTCTAAAAGAATTCCACCAACAATCAATAGTGGATAAACATATTTTCTCCTAACATTTCTTTTTGAAGATATTAGCAAAGTTCCCAAAATTATACAAACCAACCCAAATGCACCTATTATAGGAAAGATATTCATTTTTTCTTCTCCAATTTAACAATCCTTTTTCTCATAGCAACAATTTCATCATGCTCTTCAATATCAAAAATCCACTCAAGAATCAAAAGACCAATAAATACTAGGATAAACGTAGCAACAAAACCCTCGACACTCAACCTACTAATTTGAGAGGCATCTAAATCGAAGAACAATCCATGTATAATTAAAAGAAACGTGGCAACTACAGAAAACAAAAAGGTGGCAGTTACTTTCTTTCTAAAAACTTTTTGTTTCATCCTTTAAGCCTATTCCAGATCATGCCAATCGCAGCAACGATAACAATTACAGGAAGCCACGGAAGATTCAAGTTCATAATAGCCATTTCTTCAAGTAGCCAGCTAATACCTAGAATCAAAATCAAAACTGCAAGCACAGGAAATTTTCGTTTAGCCATTTTTACACCTCTGATAAATTCAAGAATAAGAAGTTTTTATATGTTTTTATTAGGAATATTTGAGTTTACCAAGAATTTTCTTCATCTGTAATGCCCCAATATCCTGGCTATCTCTAGACTCTGAAATCAGCGTAGGATGCATCTTAAATTCCTTAATCAATTCAGCGAATGGTTCAAATCTGGGAAAGACATTCTTTTCAGTTACGGCCCTATGTTTCTTCTCTCCTTTTTCTCCAAATTCGATAGGATAAAAGTGGCAATGCAAATCTTTCAAAACAGTTTTCCCTAAGCGATCTTCAATCTCAATAACAATCTTCCTAAAGCCCTCTTCCTTCTTCAATGAACCCAGATTTCTAGCATGTAAATGCCCAAAGTCGATACAAGGTTTACATTCGGTTTTCTCACAAATTTCCATAACATCACCAAGACTCCCAGATTGAGACATTTTTCCCATTGTCTCAGGGCAAAAGAAAACTCCTTTTGGTCTATCGGCCTCTATCTTTTTCAATGAAGAGATTATCGGACTAATATCATCACCAAATCCAGGATGGAAAATAATTTTCTTTGCTCCCATCATCTTTCCAAGCCGTGCCGTTTTAAGTAATTCAGTTCTTGAACGCCCTCTAACGTCGGCTTTTTTGCTATTCAATACAACATAGTAAGGGCCATGGACAGATAATTGAACATCAAACTTTTTAGCATTCTTCCCAAGAGCAAGAGCATCTTCTTTTTTCATTCGTGCTCCATAAGTCATCTGTCTTTCGTAAGCATTCAGCCCAATAGAATTAATCCACTCAGGAGCATTCAGAGTATCCTTGCCAAACTTAGAATTAAAAAAACTAAGAGTATTTCCTGCAGTTCCGAAGTGAGTTTTCACTATCCCAGCTCCTTTACATTCTCAATATCAATAACTAATGCCCCCCTTGCGGGTTCACCATCGTTCTCGGGAAGACTTTTTACAAAATCAAGCCAATCTCCAGAATCAAAATATGTCACCTTGCCATCAATCCTCCATCCGCTTTCTCCTTCCCAGAAAACCAATGAGACATAAGGGTTACTTTCTAGGTTTTTTATTGTAGAATTCATATAGTTATTAGTAATTATAATCTTTCCGCCATTAACCTTCGCATACATAATTGCAATTGAATGTGGTTTATTTTCAGAAGTGACCGTAGCGACAGAGACGGTAGCTTTTTCTAACTTGTCTTTTATATCTTCAAGCTTCATATCTCCCCCAATTGAAATCGTTCCTTCCCATCAATAACTTTCCATCCTTTCTTAGAAATCTCATCTCTTAGCTCATCGCTTTTAGCCCAATTCTTTTCTTCCCTGGCTTTTTGTCGTTCCTCGGCCAACTTCTTGATTTCAGCAGGAACTTTGATCTCTATTTTCTCGAATAAGTTCAATCCAAAAACTTCATCCATCTTTTCAATAGTTCCATATTTGTTTTTTGCATTTTTATCACGAACCAACTCCCAAAGAACAGCTAACGCACCAGGCATATTCAAATCATCATTAATCTTTTCCTCAAATCTCCCAAGATATTTTTTATTAGTACCTTTTTCTTTATTCAACCCACTAATTATTCTCTTTAATCTCTTCAAGGAATCACGAGCAGTCTCCAATCCCCCCAACGACCAACTAAGTGGCTTTCTATAATGTGCAGAAAATGTAAAATATCTATAGTCCAGAGGACTAAACCCTTTCTCCTCTAACTCTGAGATTGTTAAGATTTTTCCAGAAGACTTTGCCATTTTCTTCCCTCCTAGCTGAAGGAACGCGCCATGCATCCAATAATTTACAAACTTCTTTCCAGTAGCTGCCTCAGATTGAGCAATTTCATTCTCATGATGAATGGGGATGTGGTCCTCTCCGCCTGTATGAATATCAATAGTTGCCCCAAGATATTTCATGGACATAGCAGAACATTCAATGTGCCACCCCGGATAACCTTTCCCCCAAGGACTCGCCCATTCTTGCTGTCTATTCTCGCCATCCTTAGAAAATTTCCACAATGCAAAATCTGTAATACTCCTTTTCTCTTTCAACGTAATTCTTTTACCTGCTTCTAACCCATCAATTTTCTTCCTAGACAATTTTCCATAATCTCCAAACTTTGAAGTATCAAAGTAAATGCCATCCGAAGTCTCATATGTAAAACCCTTCTTCTCAAGCTTCTTAATCAATTCAATTTGTTCTCCAATGTGTTTAGTAGCCCAGCTCCAAACAGAAGGCATTTCAATATTAAGTTTCACAAAATCTTCTTTAAAAATATCAAAATAAAAATGAGATATTTCTTTTGCTGTTTTATGTTCTTTAGCAGCAGCTTTTTCTAGCTTATCTTCTCCATCGTCAGCATCGGACGTCAAATGTCCAACATCCGTAACATTAACAACTTGTTTGACCTTATACTTATCATATTTGAGAACTCTCGTTAAAACATCTGAAAAAATATAACTTCTAAGGTTGCCAATATGCTGATACCAGTAAACAGTTGGCCCACAAGTATATACTCCAACCTCACCTTTCTTAATTGGCTTAAAAACTTCTTTCTTTCTGCTTAAGGTATTATATAATTTCAATGCCATAAGATATCATGAAAAAATAACTTTAAATAGCTTTTTAGAACAAGCTAGCTTTGACAATGTCAACAGTAAAGGATTCTCTTCCGACAAACGCCTCCCCATCATAAACATCTATCCTGATAAGCTGATTACATAAGATCGTACCTTCTGGGACTATGATTATTATCTGGGATGCCGCAATTCCACTATTCTGAGCCTCATCAAATTCTAACTCCTGATCGAAATGCTTGTTGAAAAAACTCAGTGTCTCTTCTTCTCCTAGCTCCTCAAGGCAATTATCTTTTGATGTATCGTCTAATGAAAGAGTATATCTCATATCTGAAGTATCACCATCACCATCAACAGTATTGGCAGCAAAAACTACTCCTGCCATTTCACCATCAGCTTTAACCTCTGCAATCTTACTTGAGCCCAACTTAACAACAATATCCTTTCCTTCACTAAACAGCTCATTTATCTCCTGTAGAACATTCTCGTCTGTTAAATCCACTATTTCGTTTGCTCCTTCAAGAATATTTCTAACTAACATGATTCCACCAATCAAAAGGGCCATAGCTATCACAACAATAACAATAGTACTCATAGATAATTCAATAGCACCCTTCTTAGATCTCATTTCTTCTTAGCCTTCCTTTTAGTTTTCATTTGTTGAGAGAAAAATCTTTTACATGGCAAAAGAGAAACTAAAACAGCAGCAAGCAAAAGGTACCATTTGTTTTGTATTAGGAAAAGTAAAATTTGAAATGGCCAGTAAGATGCAAGCAGACCTATAAGCCAGCAAGACCCTAAAAATACAGCCAATTTTAGTAAAACAATATCCAGCAAACTCATTCCCACCTTCTTTTTCATAAATTATTTATGGTGACGATGTTTATAAATGTTTTCTTTATCGTGGGATCAAAGAATTAAAAAGATCTGATCACCAAATAAAGTAGGCAAAGGTATTTAAAATAAATTAGTATTAAATACAGATGGAAGAAGGGGGATTAATTTCAACAAGAATGCGTGAGGAACACGGCAAGATGATAGTTCTATTAAATAACTTCATGAAGGGAGATCCAGATTCGCTTGAACCGTTAAAAGATGCTCAGGGGAGACACGTATTCGCAGAGGAGAAGGCAATCATGGTTTTTTATAAAAATAAAAAAGATTTTAAACTATTAAGCACCATTCTAGAGCAGCATAAGGAGCTAAGGGGCTATTTAGACAAGATAGAATTAGACAAGAAAGCCGCGGCTAAGTTTGAAAAACTAATGAAGCAGCATATAGGGCTCGAAGACTCTAAATTCTATCCAATGCTTGACAAAGAGTTAAACTCAAAAGAACAAGAAGAGATGTTTAAAGAGTTCATGGTCCTCTTTAATCAGAAAATAGATTTTTAGCGTTTAAAGCAATTACTTTATCAGGATTGTTTGTTCCATCGGAGCAATGCTCGGGCCCGACTCTTTTAAAATATTCGAAAAAATAAAAAAAAAGTATTCTGTTTGGTTTATTGTTTATTAAACATGGTTATTAGTGGCTTAATGGCAAATACTATTGCTGCTACTAAAAACCAAACCCAATTAGTATTCATAACAAAGTCTGCAAGCCCTTGCCATACGTTAATCAACAAGAACGCAATTGCTACAGTTGTTAATTTTATTAAACTAATTTCATACGGTTTAAAATTGAAATTCATTTTTTACCTCCTTTTTGTTAAACAAACTACGCGGCCAAGCCTTAAATACCTTTTCAGCGCGCCAAAAAGTCCCGCCAGGTATTTTGCTTTTGCTCACATTACGGGAGTGTTATTTAGGTAACTGCATTAGAAACATTTTTAATGTTTAATCAAGTAGTTAACATATGCCAAAAAAAAATAAGTCTGATAGGCGAAAAATGGCGGAATATAAAAAGACCATGAGAAGGGCCATAAAGGAAGCAGGCCCCCATGGAAAAAATGTTGCAAGAGATGCAGCAAAGGAAACAGCGGGATATGCACATGACGCCTTTATCAAAAATGATATGGGCCTGGCCGCAGATTATTATGAGATGGCTGCCTGGACCTATGAATTAGCGGGGCCACTAAAGTATTGGAAGGAGATAAGAAAGTACAGCGGTATGGCAAAAGACATAAGAAATTACCGACCGAGGGATGAGGGGGGTCTGGTTTCAAAAATAGGAGAGGTATCAGCGCTTGTGGGAGCGGTTTTTTTGATTTTTATGCTGTCTGCAAATCCAACGTTAACTGGCAAAGTTATTGGTGGCATCGACGCCTCGACATTCTCGATTTTTTCTACGGTTCTTATTGTCGGAATTATAGTTTTTCTATTAATAAGAAAGGTTAAGAAACGATAAGCCTGAATCCCCCCACCCAGAATCGAACTGGGACAACGCGGGCTCTGCAATGAGAACCGTGTTACGGACTAAAACGCTTTCATCCTTATGTACAAAATAGTACCATGTCCAGCGCACTTCTACAGCCACGTGCTCTACCGTTGAGCTATAGGGGGAATTTTTAATAAACTTTCTCTAAGGACAAGCTTAAAGCAATAAAATAGAGACTATTCTACTACAAAAAAAGAAGGTTAAAATCTGTATTTAAATGTTTTCCCGAGTAGTCAGCGGAGATTTAAGGAAGGTTAATTACTCTAAAGACTTTTCCATAAATCTGGTCTTCACTAATATTCTTCTCTGTG
>NZCX01000016.1 GCA_002688415.1 Candidatus Pacearchaeota archaeon | reverse complement strand
TTCTATACTAAATCCATAATTCTCACCCATCAAGGCTGCCAAATCAGCATTACAGCTTTCCTCTCCACATTCACAATCAAGTTCTTCATCAATAATCTTTTGCGAGATCCTTAATAAGTTATAAGTTTCCCTTCCAATCTCAAAACTAAAGTCATCATAGTAACTTTCGTCTTCACCATCATGAAGAGTGATATCCTTTAAAAGATAAACAACGATCTTGCCAGGTAAAATATCAATCTCGAGACTTGTTTCTCCGACAGTAGGCGTATAGGCAGAATAACTTTCTACCAACTTATCAAAACAAGTCTCAACACCAGGCTCAATAGAGTTTTTAATATCTTCTTCGGTATTTGAGATTAACATAGGCTCAAGATTAACACAAAGTTCTTCTGTCTCTTCTGTATGGCATAGATACTTCACGTCTTTCAACTTATAAAAGATTACTTCATCCCCAGAACCTATTTCTCCACCTTGAACAAGTAAGGCATCCAGTGAATCTTCAACCTCTGCCTCAACACATTCTTCGATATATTCTTGCCCCCTCGTTTTTTCATTATTGTTCCCGGTTAAACTTCCATCATCATCCAGATCCACATCGAAAAGAAAAAGACTAGCCAGAATAGAAACTACAATAATTAGAACACCGAGAATTACAAATAGTGTTAGCTGCCCCCTCTTTTGTATCATGCTTATAAATAGGAAAAACCCCTTTATAAATTCATCCAATCATAACAGCCAATGGAATCATTTTTGCAACTGGCTTTGCGAGATCAGCTTCTGAGGATACCTTAATCACCTCTTCAATATCTTTGTAAACATCAGGAGACTCTTCAACGATTCCCTTTTTACTTCCTGCTTCAATCTCAATATCCTTTTTCTTTAAATTATCCTTAATTTCATCTAGACTCAGATCTCTATGGGCAGCGCTTCTACTCATCACTCTTCCAGCGCCATGCGCCGTACTTCCAAATGAAAGCTCCTCACTTTTGGATCCACCGACAAGAACATAACTTGGAGTTCCCATACTACCCGGTATAATCACGGGCTCACCCTTGAAGGCCCTGGTGGCACCTTTACGATGGATACAAATCTTCTTGCCATTATGCTCTTCGATCTTTGCAATATTATGGGCAACATCATATACCAGCTTATTCTCATTGTCTGGGAAAAATTTCTCTAAAACATTTCTAACTTTATGCATAATGATTTGCCTATTGCAAAAAGCAAAATTAACAGCACAATTCATAGCCGAAAAATACTTTTTTCCAATTTCCGAATTCAATGGAGCATGTACAAGTTGTCTATCGTATTCTGGAAATCCAAACTCTTTTTCCATCAGCTGAATATAATCACTAGCAACCTGATGTCCGAGCCCACGACTTCCACAATGGATCATAATAGCGATATTACCTTCTTCTAAGCCAAACTCTTTCGCCTTTTTATTGTCAATAACCTCCTTAATTTCAAGAATGTCTAAAAAATGATTTCCCGCTCCCAATGTTCCAACTTGAGGTCTTCCTCTAGCCTTTGCTCTTTGCGAAACATCTTCTGGATTTGCACCAGGGATCATTCCGCCTTCTTCAGTATTCTCAAGATCTTCTTTTTTGGCTAAACCTTTTTCAAGAGCCCACATGGATCCCTTTCTTAAAATCTCATCTAACTCCTCAAGATTAATTTTCTCCTTATTTCCACGACCAACACCGGAGGGCACAGATCGCTTAATGTCATGTAGAACCTCCTTTCTAACCTTCATAAAATCCTCAACAGAAATGTTTGTTGCCAAAACCCTAACACCACAATTAATATCGAAACCAACTCCGCCAGGGCTAACAACACCTTTTTCTAAGTCAAAAGCAGCAACTCCACCGATTGGGAATCCGTAGCCTAAGTGCATGTCAGCCATAGAAATAGAGTGCCCAATAATTCCGGGTAGTTTTGCGACATTGGCAACCTGTTTCAAGCAATCATCTTCCTTGATAGACTCCATAAGCTTCTCGCTAGCGAAAATCCTTGCCGGGACATTCATATCTCCGGTAGCAGGAATCTCATACATAAAGTCATTTATTTTGTTAATTTCCATACAAGAATAAAGAGTAAGGGGTTTTTAGGAGTTTCTAATATCACAAATCCTATAAAAAGGATCTACAAACACCATTTTTCCATTAAGTTTTATCTCCAGCCATTGGTGTGTTGCAATCCACTTCCAAAGGTAAGAGGAGGGTCTTGTTTTTCCAAGTAATTTGGTTTGCCAAAAAGAGTATTTTACTTTAATGTCTTCTTCTTTGAATTTGCCCGTGTTAATAAGCAAGGATCTCATTATTCTGTTTTGATTATGGCACCAGACGAAACCCTTTCTTCTCAGCATACTTTCCGTTGAGAAGTCTCCAATGTTTAATAATTCTAACCAGTTTCTAGGATTTAAGCCCTCTGAACCGCCAGAATAATTCTTTTTTACATACCTATAAACATTCTCAAAAGTTTCTAGTCTTGTTCTTTCAGTTAATCTTTTTGACAACCTCCTCATTGCAGGATAGTTTTCTACCTTTGACCCAAGGAGATAATTTGGATAAATAACGAATGGAACGAGCTTAAACACCAGAATATAAACAAGAATCAAATAGATAATAGTTTCCATTTTCAAACATCCAAAACAACCCTAACACTATAGCTCCCATTATCATCATCAGCTATTTTTAGATTGTTAAAAGTAATTGCCTTAACATCATTTGTAAAATGGTACTTTTCTGCATTATCTCCGACAAGAGTAGCTTTCAAAATAAGACTCTCTTCGTCAACTTTTAAATCTTCAATTTTATCAAAAATCAAATTCTCAGAATCCAATAAAAACAAAAACTCCTCTAAAAACTTATACAAAAGACCATCCAAGTCCTTGGCCTCAACTTTTATCTCTTTCTTAACTTGTTCGACAAGCTTAACATCACCATGGATTGTCTCATTTAGGGCCTTAGAGCACTCAACAAACAACTCATTAAGGTCTTTGCCTTTAGCCTCAAACATAACGTCCGCCGTATGCTCTAGGAACTCATAAGTCATTAAATAGCTACCGCAAGAAGAGTTTTAAATGTATTTATCTAGGGAAAAATATGAAGCTAATAGACATTCACGCCCACCTCGAAAGTTCAAGATTTAAAGACTTAGATAAAGTTATTACAAATGCCAAAAAAGCAGGAGTGAAATACATTATTCAATCAGGGACAGATCCAAAACGAAATCGTAAGACATTAGAATTATCGAAAAAATTTGATATCATAAAACCTAGTTTTGGGATGTATCCTGTAGGAAACCTGTCAAAAGATATCAGAAAAGAAATAGAATGGATAAAAGAGCACAAAAAAGACTGTATCGCAATTGGTGAGATAGGAATGGACTTTGACAACCACCAAAGAAAACGACACCACAAAGAACAAAAAGAATTATTTGAAAAAATGTTAAACTTGGCAAAAGAATTAAACAAGCCAGTGATTATCCATTCCAGAAAAGCAGAAAGAGAATGCATTGAAATTCTAAAACAACAAAAAATGAAAGATGTAATCATGCATTGTTTTTGCGGAAGAAAAAGCTTGATCAAAGAAGCATTAGGGGCAGGTTTTTATTTCTCAATTCCTCCGGCAATTACTCGTTGGCATAATTTCCAAGTTTTAGTAGAAAATGTACCATTAACACAACTCCTAACAGAAACGGATGCACCATATCTTGCACCAGAAGCCGGAACAACAAACGAGCCAAAGAATATTGCTGTAACTATAAAGAAGATTGCAGAAATCAAAGGTCTAACAGAAAAAGAAGTAGCAGATCAAATCTGGAAAAACGCAAAAGAAGTTTTTGGATTAAAAGATTAAATCACTTCCGACCCTTAACCTGTCCCTTGTAAAAGCCACCTTTCCCAACAACCTTTCCAATTTGTGGCCATTTTTGAGCAAATGTTTTGGCATTCCTATTCTGATAAAGAACGCCCAGAGGAATTCGTCCTCTTTTAGAATTATAATCAAATTCTTTAGCCAAGGTAAATGCAACATCCAAATTTCTATTGTCAACAACCTCATACATCCTAGAATCTTTATTGTTCATCTCCAAATTGAAAATTAAACAATCCTGGACTATCTCCACAAAACTAAATCCCTTATGGGCAATAGCCTTCATCAAAACATCTGCTGTGTGATTGATATTTTTTGCGTTACATCTAGCTATAAAAGTAGCACCAGAAGCAAGAGCAAACAAAATCGGATTCAAGGGCTTATTCTCCTCTCCTTGTGGCTTAACTTTAGTCTTAAATCCCTGTTGGCTAGTCGGTGTAGATTGGCCAGTAGTTAGAGAGTAGCTCTGATTATCATGAACAACTAAAGTCATATTCATATTGTTTCTAAAAGCATGTGGCAAATGCCCAATTCCTTCTGCATAAATAGCCCCATCACCAACAAAAGCTAAAACATGCATCTTTGGATTCCCAATACAAACTCCTTCAGCTGTTGGAAGCGCACGACCGTGCAGGCAGTAAACTCCAGACAAGTTAAGGTAGTCAAACATCTTCGCGTGGCATCCAATATCTGTGGTCATCACAAAATCCTTTAAGCTATATCCACCTTTATCCGACATCTCAGAAATAGCTTTCTTTACGCTTTCAAGTATCATAAAATTCGGACATCCAGGACACCACGTAACCTCTTCTCTGGTTGATAGTTTATCTTTTATTTTCATTTTATATAAATTTCAAAACCTCATTTAATTTCTTCTTCTTTCTCAATAAAACCTTTGAGCCTTTTTTGGGGTAGCCAATAATAATGCTTGCAATAATCTCATGACTAGAGGGAATATCCAACAATTTAGCTAGATTCTTTTCAGATCCTTTCAGTGTTCCAACCCAACAAGTCCCCAGCTTTTCCTCTACGGCAGAGAGTATTAAATTTTGCACAGCAGCAGAAACCGATGAAATATCGTTTGGCCGAATGTAAGATTCCTCATTTCTTTCTTTCTTTCTATAAACAAGTATAATATTTGGAGCATCACCTAAATTATCATAGAATTTTTCTGCAATTCTCTGGATTTCCTTAGTTTTCATATTAGACTTCTTGGGACTCTTGTCCTTAATGATTTTTTTGAAAGTTTCGTTTGTCCACGCAGCAATTTGATCTCTTTTCTTGCTTGAACTTATAACATAGAACCTCCATGGCTGTGCATTTGAAGCCGAAGGAGCTTTCGCGGCATTATTAACTAGTTTTTTCAAAACAGATTTTGGGACTTTCCTCTTCTCAAATTCTCTTATGCTATGCCTATTATCTATTGCTGTTTGTAATCTCATCTTCTACTCCTCCTTTTAACCTTCTTAACACCCTTTCGCTTCATCCTCTCAGTAAACTCGCCAACCCCCCCCTTCTTCAACTCTCCCCGAACTTCATCACAACAAAAAGGCCGTCCATCATACTTCAAGATTCTATTCTTATCTTTAATCGAGATCCCAGTCGCCTCTCTAAGCAATCGCCCAAGCTGCCCTGTCTGATTATTCTCAATCAAGATAATTCTTTTAGCTTTCTCCATTTCTTTTCTTATCTTTCTAGAAAGAGGTTTAACATAAACTACTTGCATAAATTTAGCATCCAAGCCATTCATGCCATCAATAATAGCCCCCTTCGTAGACCCCCAACCAATAACCAAATTATTAGACTCTTTCCTACCATAGAACTTAACGCCTTCAAAATTCTTTTCAATATCTTTTTTCAATATCTTATATTTCTTCATCCGAGCATCAAAGTTTTTCTTAACAACTCTAGCACTTTCTGTAGTGTTTCCAAATTTATTCTGTTCGTAGCTAGAAGCCTTAACGATTTTCTTATCGGGAAGATCTCTGTTCTGCTTTGCTTTCAAAAATTTAATCTTTTCAGGATTAAAAGAGAATCCACTTTCAGCTAAATGCTTATCACCTAAGATAATTCCAAGAGTATTGTGCTTGTAAGTAAGGTAAAGTGCTTCATTTGCCAACTTAACAGCTTCCTGGGCATCTCCTGGAGCAACAACAAATCGAGGAAACTCCCCATGCCCTGCCCTAAGCGCAATATCCAAATCTGCTTGAGCTGTATAGGTCGGAACACCTGTAGCAGGGCCAGGCCTTGAAGCCAGATAAACACAAAGTGGAATTCCAGACTGCCCTTGCATAGACAAACTTTCAGACATTAAATCAAAACCGCCCCCACTTGTGCCAGTCATAGAAATTTTGCCAGCAAAACTTGCCCCCAAGACATTAGAAACACAGCCGATCTCGCTCTCGCCCTGAACAACCATGAGATTATCATCCTGCATTCCGCCAAGCTCATGCAAAACACCCGTAGAAGGAGTCATGGGATATCCTGCATAGAACTGAAGCCCAGACATCTTAGCACCAATCGCAATAGCCTTACTTCCAGTAAGCAACTTCCTTTTTGAACCTCCAGATTTAAGTTCTTTTTTTCGGTGATACTTATTATAGAGGCCTTCAACCGGAACAATAATCTTTTCGCCAAACTCTTTTGCTAATTTCTTTTCAACTCTTTTTCTTGGGAAACCTATCTTCGCAAGATATTCCACAGCAATAAATAAATTAAGATTTCTCCTTTCGTCTTTGAATTTCTCAAATGAAATAATTTGACCATGTTTCTTAAGACGACCCTTGTGCAGCTTCTCAGTTCTCTTATCTAATGCCAATATAAAATCATACTTCTTTTGGCTGGAATTAACAGGCTTATCTGAAATAGAAATTACATTAAAATTATGCCCCCCACGAATTAAAGATTGATAATCCCTATAATTAAAAGCATAATAGCCATATTCTGTAAAGAGATCTGTGATTATTGAAGAAGCTTTGTTTATACCTTGTCCAGCAGCACCCCCGATTAATATGTTTTGCTCCATTATCTCCTCAAAAAAAAGAAAGCAGTAAGCGTATATAAAACTTCCCCCAAATCCTTAAATAATATACTCACTTTAATAGAATATGGAAAAGCCAAAATCCCTTGTCCAAACATTTGAACTTCTAGAAAAGAATAAGTTGCCTCTGGCAAATTTCAAAGTTCTTGAAACGAAAAACGACCTAAAAAAAATGAATTTTCCAATCTATATAAAAATTGACTCACAAAAACATAAATCCAAATTAGGAGGAGTAAAGAAATGCAACACATTCCATGAGGCACTAAAAACAACAAACATGCTTCTGAAGAAGTTCCCAAATACCCTTCTAATTCTTCAAGAAGAAATTCAAGGAAAGGAGATATTTGTTGGAATAAAAAAAGATAAGGTCTTTGGAGAAGTTTTGGTTGTAGGAGCAGGTGGAACAAGGGTAGAATCTAAAAAAGATCTATCATTCAGGGCATTGCCAATAAACAAGAGAGAAGCTAGCAAGATGATAAGGGAGTTAAAGATTTATCAAGAACTAAGAAAACAGAACAAGCAAGCAATAAAAGAGCTCCTAAAGATAATTTCAAAAATATCAAAATTAGCACAAGCATTACAGCCTAAAGAACTAGATCTAAATCCAGTAATATTAACAAAAAACAAAGCCAACATCGTAGACGCAAGAATATTCTAAATAGCTTTTCCAATCACTTCACACATTTCCTTAGGATCGTCAAAAACAAAAATATTTTCTCTATCTAGGATATTTTTAGCAACATCAACCTTGTCTCCTCCAAGAAGACAAACAAAAACAGGCCTTCTTAGCATAGTTAGGAGCTTGGCACTTTTTTTAATCTCTGTCATGTGCTGTGGTGTCAAAAGAACAACATAGAATCCAAAAGATTTCTCCTTCTCAAGAATTTTGAAAACATCAACTTCTCTCGCAAAGTCAGCATCACCCAAGATATCAATTGGATTGTTATGGCTCCAATTATAAGGTAGCACCTTATCCAATCTTTTCTCCAATCTGCTTTCAAGTTTCATGATCGGGACTTCGTTTTCTGAAAGATAATCGCTGACCAAAACCCCAAGGCCACCAGCATTAGTAACAACACAAGCCTTACTCTCAAGGTTTTCAACATTCTCAAATACGTTTGCAACACTAAACATTTCTTTTATAGAAGAACATTCGATAATTCCAGCCTGTTTGAAAACTCCGGAATAAACACCTTCTTCGCTTGTAATCACCGCAGTATGACTTCTTCCAGCCCTTTTCCCAGATGGAGTTTTCCCAGCCTTAAGTGCAATAATCGGTTTTTTACATTTTTTACACACATCCAAAAACCTTTTTCCTTCACTTTCCTCTAGGCTTTCAATATACAGACAAATAACTTTGGTTTTTTCATCTTCGGAGTAATACTCTATGAAGTCGCTAAACTCTAAGTCAACGGAATTGCCAACAGAAACAAATCCAGAAAAAGATTTTAACTTATCAATAATCCCAGCACCAATAGCACCTGACTGAGAGATGAAACTAATTCCTCCCAAAGAAACTTTCCCTGAATAAAAACTCGTATTAATCTTTTGATATGGATTAATAAATCCAAAACTATTCGGGCCCATTAGATTAATTTCAAGTTCTTTAGCTAAATTACCTAGATGTTCTTCAAATTTTTTATTCCCAACTTCTCCAAATCCAGATGAAATAACAATGGCATTTTTTATTTTTCTTTTTGCAATTTGTCTAAGAATAACAGGGACAGTTTTGGCCGGCGTTGCAATCACGGCGCAATCAACTTGATAAGCAATCTCTCCAACATCTTTAAAGATGCGCTGACCTAAAACATTCCCTCCGCGGATATTAACACCAAAAACTTCTTTCCCGGCATTAAGCAAGTTCCTAAAAATAACATATCCAGGTTTTTCCTCTTTATCCGTTGCTCCAAAAACGACAAATCTTTTAGCATTCAGCAGGCTAGCTACACCACTTTTCATAAAACTAAAAGCAAATCAATGTTTATAAGGTTTTCAATCAAAAAATATTACATAGTTCCGTCTTCAGCAACACCAGCATCATCTTCATCACCTTTCTCTGCAGGCGGAGCAACTTGTTCTTCAGAAGGCTCGGGTTCCACTTTCAAGTCATTAGGGTCGATAGAGTTAATCATAGTCTTGAACTCATCAAATTTGTCTGCTGGAATCCTCAATCCTTTCTTTGTTGGACCAGTATACTGTTCACTTTGGGCATATTCTCTAATGTCCACACCTACACGACCATTGAACTCTTTGATTGCAAGAACTATTTCTGTAGTTGTACCCTGGAATTCACCCTTTAAGATTTTACCAATGTCTTTTTCCATAACTAAAAATAAGCCATACCATTTATAAATATTTAGGTGATACAGACATAAGTTAATCTTAAAAACTGTCAAATCTCAACAGTAATAAGCCCATATCGCATAATGGTATTGCACCGGATTGCTAATCCGGACCCTTCGGGGTGCCCAGGTTCGATTCCTGGTGTGGGCGTTCAAAATGGAGAAACAATTCCTTGTAAACATACATAAAGCCTACCGGTGGGTGATAGCGATATGCGACAAAGATCTAGCGGGACAAAAGATCGAAGAAGGAGAAAAACAATTAGATTTGACAGGAAATTTCTTTAAGGGAGAGGAAAAAACAGAGGAAGAACTAAAAGAGATAATTCAAGATTGTATAAGGGAAGATTCAACCTTTAATCTAGTTGGAGAAAAATCTTGTAAAGTTGCAAGAGAAATTAATCTTGTAGAAAAAGAAGGAATTCTAAAGATAAAAGATATTCCTTACGCACTTGTTTTACTTTAATTCCCGAGGCCATCTCAAACTTTATAAACTCAAATCTTCTTGAAAACTTATGAGACCAAACAATAAAAATCAGCCAGAAGTTGACCCAAATGCTCCAGTAAGAGTTAGGATCCCTAAGGGAAAAGAGATAATCGGAATTTTAGCTCAAAGAGTTGGAGGAAGCAGAATGCTAATTTCTTGTATGGACGGAAAAACCAGAAACTGTAAGGTCCCAGGAAGGTTAAGGAGAGGAATGTGGCTAAGAGAGGGAGATGTTGTAATAATCGAACCATGGGAATTTGACGACGACAAAGGCCATGTAATGTATAAATATACCAAAACACAAGTCGAAAAACTGAAACAGAAAGGCATGATCCAAACAAGTGAGGAGGAGTTCTAGGAAAGTCTTAAAAACCTTCCAGAACAAGGAAAAATATGGAAAGAACGTACGTCAAAGAAGCACTAAACAAGAAAGACGGAGAGAAAGTTCTCCTAAGGGGGTGGGTCCACGACACACGAGATCTGAAGAAAGTAAGATTCCTAGTTTTAAAAGATATGACTGGAAGAATACAGATAACGGGCGTTGAATCTAAAACAGACAAAGACACTTTTGGCTTATTGGACAATATGAAAAGAGAAAGCGCTGTCGAAATAAGTGGGACAGTAAAAGATTCAAAACAAGCTCCAGGAGGAAAAGAGATATTGCCAGACAAGTTGACAGTTATCGCAGAAGCTGGAGACCCATTGCCAGTAGATGTCAGCGATTTTTCAAAGACAGAGTTGCCAATTAGACTTGATAATAGATTCCTAGATTTACATTCCAAAAAAGCACAGGCAATATTCAAAATACAATCAACAATTAGTATGAATTTCAGAAAGTATTTCGTAGACAATGGATTCATAGAATTCCAACCACCTTCAGTTATAGGATCTTCTAGCGAAGGAGGGACGGAGCTATACAAATTGAAGTATTTTGAAAAAGATGCCTATCTTGCCCAGAGCCCTCAGCTATACAAGCAAATGATTGCATGCGCTATGGAGAAAGTAGTAACCATAACTCCAGTTTGGAGAGCTGAGAAACATAATACTACAAGACATTTGAATGAAAGCAGGCAGATGGACATAGAAGTTGCTTTCGCGGACCAAATGAGTATTATGAAAGAACTAGAGGGAGTGGTGAAATTTATGGTAACTGAAATTAACAAAAACCATAAAGAAGATTTAGAAACACTTGGATTAAAATTAAAGGTTCCAGAGGCACATTATCTAAGCTATGATGAAATCTGTGAAATGTTTGACATAAAAAATGGAGAAGACCTAAGCCCAAACGATGAAAAAAGAATTTGTGAAAAATTCAAAGACGATATAGTATTTGTTCACTCGTGGCCAACAGAGCAAAGAGGATTCTATATCATGCGGAAAGGAGAGGATGCAGAAGCAAAAATAACAGAAGGGTTTGATGCTTTATACAAAGGAGTAGAGATATCTAGCGGAGGGCAGAGAATCCATATCCCGGAACTTCTCGAAACCATGTTAAAGAAAAAAGGCCTAGACCCAAAAGATTTCAAATCTTATATAAACTCATTTAGGTATGGAGCTCCACCGCATGCTGGATGGTCAATAGGGCTAGAAAGATTTACACAAACCCTTCTTGAGTTAGATAACATTCGAGAAGCCGTATTGTGGCCTAGAGACAGAGATAGACTAACGCCATAGGTATACCTTCTTTTCCCATCGTATTCCTCCGTATATTACATGTATCCTCTAATATAATCAATGTATACTTAGTAGTAACAAAAACCAAAGGTTTAAATAGATCATTCACTTATAATATTAATCAAAGTGACGCCAATTGACACTCAAAAACTGCCGATGACGCCGTGAGTTAAAATGTCACAAAAACAAGAATACGACACAACCAGAGAGGCAAGATGGGAAATTATCAATCAATCATCTCTACATTCTTCTGACAGCTATTGTTTTGTGCAAGGGTTATTAGATTCTTCTAATAGTCGAGAGAGCCATAAAAGATATTGCGGGCAGGGATGCGCTGGAGAGGGAAAATGTCCGCTAAGAGATGAATTGTTCCGGTCAGGAATAAGTGGAAAAACAATAGCACAGAGCTTTGTAATGGTAGAATATAGCCACAGGCAAGGGATGCCAAGGAATGGAGAATTAAACCCAACGATAATGATTGAGTGGGCCAAAAAAGGAGGAAGCTCAAAAAAGTTTCGAGAGGCATGGGCTTCTGGGGTAACGAGTCCAATAGAACTCGAAGTAAAGTCTCTAGCTGCATAACACCCAAAACTCTTAAATAATTCTTTCCATTAAAATTTTCATGAAGAAACCAAATAAAGCCCTGCTATTCTCTCTTTCTGCGATAGCGCTCTTAATAATTGTCCTAGCTATAACTTATAGATTTATTCCAATGCAAACTCCACAGGAGTACTGCCAAGAAAAAAACCTAACTTGGGTAGAGAACTATAGCGAATGTGAATCCATGGAGCAAGAAATCTGCGATTATCTTGGTGGAGAATACACAGAGTGTGGTTCAGCCTGTCGTCATGAGCCAGAAGCAGAGTACTGTATCCTCATGTGCATTCCTTACTGCACATTCGACCAATAACATACTTTTTTAAAATACAATTTCCTGATTCTTTTATGGCAAACGAAATGACATGGCACGAAGTTACAGAGAAAGAAAGGGAAGAGATAAGAAAAAAGGCAAAAGAATTACTAGATGGATTCTCAGTCAAATTAGAGAAGATAAATGGGAAAGAATCGCATTTTGAAAATGATAAGGGCATAAGGAATCAAGGAAGGCCGTGGGAAACACTTCAGGAATTTAGAGAGACAACAATGTCAAATGCACCGTTCGTTGAAAACGAATTCTTAGTAGCTGAAAAGGGGTCTTGGAAAAAATGAGAAAAATAAGACTATCTGGGATCGGCAACAAAAAAGACTATAATTATTATATTTTTGAAAAGAAGAATTATTCTGTGAAAATTTTAGGTAAAGTTCTTTCAAAAGTCTTCGATAGTCGTTGGAAGAGGTGGGATGAAAAAGAAGATAAGAATGGCAAATGGATTAGCAGAAAAATTAATTTTGAGAAAAGGAAAGAAGGCCATGAAAGCATAGAAAATGCATCAAACAAACCAAAGATAGATGTTTTCTACGGGAACAAGAAAATGACACTTGTCATACATTGTCATCCAAACCTAAGAAAGAAGTTTAATGAGGAGTTGGAAAAAGTATCATATATGCCAAAAACCAAACCTTTCAAGCCACGAAAAAAATGAATCTGAAACAAAAAGTCAAGCAAATCAAGGAAGGGAAGCTCTCGGCAGTTGAAAACGTAATGCAATTTGGAGAGAAAATAAAAAAAGACAACAAAAAACTAAATATTTTTCTTCATCTAAATGAAAACTCAATTAATGAAGCCAAAGAAATAGATTCAAGAATAAAAAATAATAAAAAAACTGGAAAACTAGCAGGTCTATGTGTTGCCATAAAGTCAAATATATGCGTAAAACATCTAACCATCAATTGTGCTTCAAAAGTTCTAGAAGATTTCACAGCGCCATATGATGCAACAGTAATTCAAAAATTAAAGGCTGAAGATGCAATCGTAATAGGGATGGTAAATATGGATGAATTTGCATGTGGAGGATCGGGAGAGACTAGTGCTTTTGGCCCAACAAAAAATCCAGAGAACCTAGAGTTAATACCTGGGGGAAGTTCTTCTGGAAGTGCGGCCGCAGTAGCAGCAGATTTCTGTGATTTTGCGCTGGGTAGTGATACGGGAGGATCAATAAGGAATCCAGCGTCACATTGTGGAGTTGTAGGATTGAAGCCAACATATGGGGCAGTATCACGTTATGGTCTTCTAGATATGACAATGAGTTTTGACCAGATTGGTCCTTTGACAAAAACCACAGAAGATGCAGAGCTTGTTTTATCCGTAATAAAGGGGCAAGATAACTTCGATAGTACAACCCAAGAAGTAAATTTCAAAGGGAAGCCAAGGAAAGTTTTGGGGTTAGTCGATACGGCCGACTTTGCCACGCCAGAGATAACAAAATTGGTTACAGAAAAAGCAAAAGAACTAGCAGAAAATCAGAATCTAAAAATCAAAACTGTAAAATTACCGCTAGATATTTCTTTAGAGACATATTATATAATGGTTTACACAGAATTCTTTTCAGCAACAAGAAAGTATGATGGAAGAAGATTTGGAAAACTGATAGATCAATTCGGTGGGCCAGAGGTACAAAGAAGAATCATCGGTGGAAGCGAGATAACAAAGGCAGAATTCGAAGGGAAGTATTATAGAGAAGCATTAAAGGCAAGGAATCTTGTAGTAAAAGAATTCGAAAAGATTTTCAAAGAAGTAGACGCAATAATTCTACCAACGGTTCCAAAACTCGCTCATAAAATAGGAGAAGAAATCACGATAAAAGAGCTGTATGCTTATGATGTTTTTACGGTATTAGCAAATCTAGCACAAACCCCAGGCATTTCAATTCCATTAGGAAAGATCGATAATAAGAACATAGGAATTCAAATTCTAGCAGATAAATGGAACGAGAAACAAATTTTTGAATTAGCTAAAAATATCTAATATTCTTCTTTCTTAATAGCCATTGGAGCCTCTCCACCATGCCATGTGAATCTAGGCCGGATTCTCATGGGATAGATTCTTTCACTATTGTCATCCAGGATAATTGCACTTCCCTTTAATTTTGGCAAGTCGTTAATCTTATTACTAATGCTAGAATAAAGATAGCTTTGGGTGATTGCGTTAAGAGCCTTAACATCTAGCTCTGCAGTAACCCTATGGGACAGAACAATATCCGATTGAGTAATTGCATCAGTATGAATTTTCCCTGGCTGCTGT
>NZCX01000015.1 GCA_002688415.1 Candidatus Pacearchaeota archaeon | reverse complement strand
CAATATGGAAAAGATGAAAGACAATTTGGTAGATATTTATCATAGGACAGATACCGATGGGGCATTTAAAGGAAAGGCCATAAGCAAATTGAGGAAATTACACAAGGCCCTTGCCAGTAGAAATGAGCTTTATTTTTCAATTCCATTACATGTTAAATCTGAAGATGAGAAAAAAGTATTGGATCTACCAGATTGGGGGCTTTATGGTTATCGACCGATGGGTGGCAAGGGGACAAGACACGTAACTCTTGATGTTGTACACTATACACCCAAGGGGGGCTATGATTCAATAAAAGATTCTTTGGCAAGAGGGGAGGGGCTAATTACTGACAAAACAGGTTACGCCTTTTTTACGGATCAGCCACTTCCAGATAATCTTTCTCTTAAAAGGCTGTCAGCATCCTTGGGCATTTGGAATCAATCATTTACAGGTAAGACGGAGGCTAGACTGCCAGAGAAATTTATTAAGATGAGGGTAAGGGTGCCGAGGGAAAGAGTGATGCAGCACACAGACAAAATCGGAGAGAAGGAATACACAAAATATGCGATAGCCGGAGGGATAAAGCCTGAAGATATCCTAGGAACAGAGCCGGTTGTTGGCCAAAATTATAAAACTCCAACAGTTTCTTCTAAAAAGCTAGATAAAGAAGAGTTGTCTTTGGCCGCTTAGTCTGTTAATAGACCCATCACGCTTCTAACTTTTTCGTTAATATGGGCTTTTTCATCTTCGTTAGGATAGTAATGATCCCCTCTCCTGATGAAAGTTTTTTTAGCTGGTAGTGTTATAGAACCCTCCTCCTGTGAAATTAAATTGTGAAGAGTGTCTGGTGCTAATCTTAAAATTTGCCCAGGTTCCATCTCAAATAGTCGATAGTCTTCAATTTCCCTTCTCGGAAACGAAAGAATTATGCTTTTCCCTGCAATCTGGGTTATATATTCCGGTTCTGTATGGTAATGTGTTGAGGAGTTGTGTAGAGGAGCAAGCGCCTGAATTAACATAGCAAAATTCTCTTCCCCAACCTGGAGTTTTTTTGCTAAATTCCTACATGAAGACGATGTCGGCCGCTTTCCCTTTTGTGGTTTCTTCCAGAAGCTCTTATTTAGCCAAACTTGTTTATTCCCGACCTCAGGTATGTTCTCAGAATAGAATTCATCTGTAAATGGGATTGTTGTCCCATAATGAACTAAGGTCAATCCTCCTAAAGATGCATCGTTGGCTGTTGCATTAAATTCCATATCATCGATCATATATGACCCCACCCTTTCTGACTCTTCGTTCTTCATTTTATTAATTCTCCCATGACGTCTTGAAAAAATACTTCTGTTCCGCGATAATTTACAGATTCTCTTCCTGTAAAATAACTATAATCCCCTTCCATTTTAAACCTGTATTCAAACTCTCCTTCTTTAAATTCTGATGGACCCCTGAATGGCATGTTTTTGTCAACATTTGTTAAAGCCTTTTTTAAGAAAGGAAAAACTCTGTCTTGAAAAAAATTAGAATCGAAAGATTCGTTATGTTTTCCCTGATAGGCCATGGCCCAAATAGGGTCTCCACTATGTAGTACTATTTCTCTTCCGGGTGCCCATTCACTTCCGGCATACCCATCATAATACTCATAATCTCCTTCCCCAAAGTAAAAGCATTTATGTCCTGGCAAAAAAGGAGTTTGCATCTTGCTCTTTTCCCTTACATCTTTTGGGGCTGCATAAGTGTTCTTGTGAGCGTTTGCTATGAATGCTAGAAGCTCTCTTTGATTTGGCTTATTTGTTTTCATTTTTCTCCCTCCCTGTCTACGCAATAATCTTTCTCACCAGGGTCTCCTTCTCGCAAAGAGTGGAATCTTAATGGGATTCTGTCATGGAAGCTCAACCACATTAAAAGATCCATATTCGCGCTCCTGAATGAAGATCCATTCTCATAAAGCCCTGATTTCTTCATCTCCTTGATTTCTTCCGGACTTACATAAATTCGTGAATCCCTATCATAGCCCATCCCAAAGCTTCTTCCAAAGTCACTATCTTGCTCAAACAAAAATACTTCAATTCCGTCAATAGAAAACCTTAGTCCTTCTTCTGCCTGTTCTACTTCTAAATTTCGACCATCAAGCTTCTCCACCAACTCGAATTTTTTACTTGAAGCTCCTACGTTTCTCACATGAAAACTTCTAGGGCTGTAGTTTTCTAAACAGTATCTTATATCATCTAATACTTGTTTTGGGGCTAGTTCGTATTGTTCCATTTTAATATCTATATTTATATCCTATAAAATCCCAGACAATTAGCAGAATTACCTTTTCTTCTTCTTGTATCACCTTCATGAGTTTCTCCTTCAATCCACATCTTGTCCCCGTAGATGCTAGCCGATTCATAAAAATTCTGATTGCCTCTTGTGATTCCTAGAGCTTTTGATACATTTCCTGGTCCTTTAATGCTTTCTCCACTAGGATCTTCTCCAGCCCTTAAGGTAACACAAGATGAAACTCCTTGCATCGCCGTTGCAATATCAATTAATCTATGACCTCCACATTTTGTACTTATGGAAATTCTTCCAGGATCATATTGAGTTCCTTCTGAAGTTGTTTTTGTATGCCCTTCATATGCAGCTACCTCTGTTAGGATTAGTCTCATTTCTGTACCATTTGAATCTCTTGTTACAACCGTTCTGCCGAGTAGTTCCTTAGCTACTACATCCGATCTTCGCGCAAAAAATTCTCTTGTTAATCTTGCCATTTTAATCTAACTTCTGAGAGATTTATAAGCTTTATGGTTGTTATCATTATAAAGTCGTGCTAATCCTCGCTAGTATACCTCCTTACAAATTCTTCTAAATGATCTTGTTCACCATAACCTATTTTTTGTCTTACAGCACATAAGCCTCCATGATGTCTAAAAGCGGCGTTGAGATTATTTCTTCCCAGATTTTTTAATTCTTCCTGTGTTGGAAAGTGGCCAAGATTATTTACGATTGTACTAAGTTCTCTTTCAACATTGCTCCAATTTTTCCAATAACCTTTTGGTTTTTCTAATTTAGTAAATGGGAAAGTTTTTAGCCAACCCTGCTCACTTCCCACATTCACACCCCTGCAATACCACCTTCTTTCATCTTTGTTCCCACTCTTTCTTAGGCTGCCTCTACTTCTTCCATCATATCTCTTTTCTAAGCCATACTGTTTCCATTCTTCATAGGTCTGCCAAGGTGATATTTCTAATTTTTTAGCGAAGGGAAACTCTTGGGCCCAGTTCGTTTTTCCTCCCCGAAGTCCTTTTTTATACCACGCCCTTTCTTCGCTTTCTTCGCTTTTATCAAAACTTGCTGGATTTCTCTGATTAAATCCATTTTCAATACCATACTGTTTCCATTCTTCATAGGTCTGCCAAGGGGATATTTCTAATTTTCGGGTAAAGGGAAATCTCTGTTTCCACTTTTCTTTCCGCATATAAGTTGCCCTTTTATACCAGCTTCTCTCTTCAGTTTTTTTACTTCCTTCCAGACTTGCAGGATTTCTTTTGTCATACCCTTTATTCAAGCCTTCGGCTTCCCATTCTTCATAGGTCTGCCAAGGTGATTTACCTGCCATTTTAATCTAAAATTCCTATATTTAATTCAACTATGGTCCCTGGTTTAAGATATTCTTCAAGAATTTTTGGTACAACTATGATTGATTGATTGCCATGCTTGGCGATCTTCTTTATTACAGTAAACTGTTTTTTGTCTTTCATTCAATTTTCTCAGAATTAGGCTTCTGGAGTGCCACCACCTATAAAATATACATAAAATATACATTTTTAAGTCTTTCGGTTTGTTGTTTCTTTGTAATGGTTACAGAATAGAAAACCATCTCAGCGTCGACTAATTCTCGCCATTCGGTCCCTATAGCTAGAATGAATTTTTGCAGATAAAGCCAGAGAGTCTCGAGATTCATAGAGATAGTCTTCCCTAATCTCTGTTAGTTCCTGTAGCAAGTTTCCGAGATTATTGGAATTTATTTGTATTCCAATCAGTCTTCTCAATTCTCTTTCAGAGTTTTCTCTGTTTCTTATCCTGACCCTTTCAGCAAGAGCTTCTTGATGATTGCTCTCAAGAAGCCTATTGGTACAGTATGCTGCGCTGTTTAGATCTCTCGTGTATTCCCAAGATAAGTTCCGAACTTCTCCCATCCTGGCCTGTTCTTCTTCAGAATTTAAAAGTGGACCAAGACCTTCCAATATTCTAGATCTTGTTTCTGTGTATCCTGGAACGGACAACTCTCCGCCCTCGGAGCTAAACACGAGTGGCGTGTCTATCCCCTCGAAGAAACTTCTTGCTCTATGCAGAAATCTTAATTCTGAAGAGTAGGGTAATATTTCATCTTGGTGGACTACTCCGAACTCCCTTCCTTCTTCAAGAGCCCTAGCTAGGCCTGCTTGGAGATACTGTTGCCATCTTCCAAACATTCCTACTTCGTGTCTTCCCATTGTTTCATTTGTCATTTTGTTTTTCTCCTGTTCTTTTGAACAATTTAGTTGTAACACAAAGATTTAAATAGCATTTAAACATTATGTTAAATAATTAACAAAATACACGTAAAAAATAAAAATGCCGACAATAGCCCATTTGACAGAGAAGATTATAGAGCAAAAGCCCTTCTTGATTGAATCGCTATCTGAAGGAATTGTTAATCATGCTGCATTAGCAGAGAAAATTAAGCCAGAAATAGAAAAGGAGCTGAAAAAGAAAGTAAAGTTTGGGGCCGTTAATATGTCTATTAGGAGATTGTCGGAGAAATTAGAAAAGAGCTTTGTCAAACAAACAATGTTTAATACAAATTCAGACATAACTTTAAAATCGGATCTTGTAGAAATAACATTATTTAAGCTAGATAATATCCAAGACAAATTGAAAAAAGTCTATGGCATAGTTAATATTTCCCAAGGGGACTTTCTTACAATAACCCAGGGGATTCACGAATTAATGATTATAACTAACAAAAGGCACGAAGAAAAAGTTGTTTCTTTATTCGCACAAAAGAATATAAAAAAAACAATAAGAAACCTAAGTAGCCTGACAGTAAATATCCCCCAGGGTTCTGTTGAAACTCTCGGGCTGTTTTATCTTGTAACTAGATCTCTAAACTGGGAAAACATAAACATAGTTGACATTGTCTCCACTTTAACCGAAATGACTTTTATAGTTTCAGAAGATGATTCTCCAAAGGGATTTAGGGCTTTGAAAAAGCTGATAAGAGAAAATAGATAACCTTAAAAACACCAAAGATTACCCATATAAATATCCCCATTTCTTCAGTTTTGCCCATTTTACCGACGCTGTCGAAAGACTTATATAGCCAATTTTTACTAGGTTGAGAGGCTCAAAATTAATGAATGAACCTGGATCGTTAGTAGAATATACCGAGAAGAGTTTTTTAGAAAGATCTGTCGCCTCTTGCAACTTTATACTTTATGATTTGAAAGGGGGTGCGCTAAAATGAAGAAAGAACAGAAAATTCTTCTTGAATATGATAAGGAAAAATGGGTCGAGATACCAACAAGTCCTGTGAACACATTGCAGCCGTTTATAACTAATAAGTGCAATAAGCGATGTAGTGGATGTTTCTACAGCCATAAGCTCGGGACAGAAGAAATGCCCTTTGAAGAATATAAGGTAATAGTTGAGAAGTATGCTGGTCGGGTTGGCAAGATAAATCTCTTAGGGGGGGAGCCGACAATACATCCAGAGTTAGAAAAGATGTTAGATTTCAATAGATGGAAAGGCTTCAAAACAACTATCTATACAAACGGGTTTGATCTAAAAAGACTAGAAAAAATGGACATGAGAGATGTTTCTCTCCGTGTCGGAGTTTATGGTTCTACGTCAAGTGAAAAACCATTATCTGAGGTATTTAGAACTCCATTGCCCTTATATGTGGTTTATATGCTAAGAAAAGATAATGTGTCTGAATTAGCCGAAACTGCAGAAATGGCCGAAAGGGATTTTAACACTAAGTCTTTTTACATATCAAGTATAAGGGATATAGAAGAGACACAAGATTTCTGGAAAGATACACCAGAAACGGTTTCTATGCCGGAATATGCGGGGATAGTCCAAGACTTTGTTAAAAATTACTCCGGAGATATCCAAGAATTACATATTGCGAGGAGAGGAGTGCTTGAGACAGATCAGAAGTTTGATAGTACCTATAATTGTAGATTTGGGAACATCTTCCCAGATGGAGAAATGATAACGTGTCCATTGGATATCTCAAGAAAGTTAACAACACCAGAGCTTGATTTTAATAAGAGACCTTGCAATAAGAATGATGAGTGTCTCTTAAGAAAGATAGTTTTAAGAAAAAAGGCTTAGGCTTATTTTTTTTCTAAAATTTTCTAGTTTGGATTTTTTTATGTCCAACCTAAGTCCCCTGAATCATGTTTATCTCTTCTTCGTAGCTCAGTTCTGGCTCGTCTCCACAGGGCTCATAGCAATAATCGTTTTCATGTAGATTATCCGGAATTTTTATCTGGCTAACTTTATGTTGCCATTTCACTTTCATCATATCTTCATAGGTTCTTTCTATAACTTCGAAAACTAATTCATCTCCTGGATTTCTCCTAGCCATTCCTTCAATAGCTGCTACAGACATCTTTCTAAGTTCATCATATCTAATCTTTCTTATTCCCTCGCCAGATGTTTGGTACATTTTAGCCAACAAGAACTCCAGCACTTGGATGCATTCCCAATTTAGTTGCAATTTCATCTAGTTCAGATAAAGACAAGCCATCATTAATGCCGCTGAGAGCAGTTCTAACTTTGTTCCGAATTCTTCTTCTGCTACTTCGAACTCCCAGCTTCTTTTTTACTACAAACTCTCGGTAGCTATGGACTCTTTCAGCTTCAACGAGTCCGGATTCCCTGCACTCCCGTTCAAGTTTCCTTAACTCTTGGGAAGACATATCTCTAAGAACAAATTTTTTCTCCTTAATTTCTCCGCAACTATCACATTGATCAGAGAGAGTAATCCCTCGTCCTATATCTGCCATCCTATCTCTGTAGGAAGTGCGAGTTTTAACGGGAAGGTAAAGCAAGGTAGTCCCAACAGACGTTAATAATCCAATCAATATATCTAGCATGATTTTTCCCCCCTTCTCGCTCTTTCTTCATAGATAGTTTGCCACATAATGAAGTGGTGTTCTCCTTGGGCTGGCAAGAGCCTTGGTCCCTTTGGTCTTTCTCTCAATCGCCTAGCTCTAGATTCCTCATTCTCTATTTCGGCCTTCTTTCTTAATTCTAAGTTAGCTAGCATTTGGCTTCTGTATGGAATAGCTTTCTTTGGGAGAAAACCAACTCTTGTTACAGTTCCGCAGCAAAGACTTCTTACAGTGACTCTCCCAGTTTCAGGATCACACTTTACTGGAGAAGCATAGTGTTCTTTAGTGAAGTCTCTCTGGATCTCATGCATCCATTCTCTTTGTTCAGGTGTTAGGTTGTAATGTTTCATCTCCAAATTAGGCCTGCGATTAGACCTCCTCCAATTATAATTAGCGGTATTTTGTCGGGTATTTTTAGTCCCATTATGATCAAGCCAATCAAAATTACTGCAATTCCTCCAGAAATTTTTAAAATATTTAGATTCAGGAAAGAGATAGCCTTTGTTCCAATTCCTGCTGCTAGCATCACAATTATTGTTGCAAGAATTCCAGCCAATAATGCAGCCAACAATCTTTCTTTCATGGTTCCATCTAAAAAGACTGCGGTGACAATTGCCCCTGGCCCAGCCATAAAGATTACTGCTAAGAGTAATGCATTTTCTGGTCTAAAGAAGCCAGTTAATGCTCCCAGAGATACGTGCCCAGTTAGGCCTCCTGCTCCGAGTACTGTTAGCAATCTTTTTGCTTGTGTGGTTACTATGTTTTCTGTTACCATATAATTTATACAAAAATGACGTTAATATAGTTCATTGGAGATTATGCGAATATCTACCCAAAAGTATATAAATAGTTGAATATTATACGAAATATGGATATAAATAAAGAAATAAAAAAAATTCATGAAAGAAACAAAAAAGTAGAATTAGATAAAGCCTGGGAAGTCAGCTTGACAAGGAAAGTAACCATCGCAGTCTTAACCTATATGGTTATTGTAATCTTTTTTTATTTTGCTGGACTTCCGAAACCCTTTATTAATTCCGTAGTTCCATCTTTAGCGTTTGTGTTATCTACGCTAACATTGCCATTATTCAAAAGGCTCTGGATATCTAAATATAGAATATGAAAGATATAAGACAAAAGCTAATTGATCTGTTTAAGCACGGATATTGCACGCCACAGATAGCTAGGCTTGCTAAAAAACTGAAGCAACCGTCAACAACATTGCATTATAACATTAAGCAATTGGAGAAGCAAGGGGCAATAAGATCCTATAAGGCAGTTTTTGATTATAAGAAAATCGGAGAAGGCCATTGTACGTTTATTTTCATTAATCTATCAGATGGAGATTATGGAGATCCTGAGAAAGTTGCGGCCGAGTTGGCTAAAGACCCGAGGGTAGAGTCGGTGGACGTGGTAACGGGAGAGCATGAATTAATAGTTAAGCTGAGGACAAAAGATATAGATGAATATTATGAAACCATTAAGGCATGGGTTCAGAAATATAAGTTTAGGCAAACAAATTCTATTAGTTCGTTGAAGCAGGTTAAGGCAGAGTTTGTTGAGATGGAGTAAGTATGAACTCAATCCCAAATTCATCCATTACTCTTTCCCTTATATCACAATCTTTTAGCCTAGCTTGCACATCATTCCATTTTCTAAGTCCCTCTTTCCAATCAAAAGGTTTAGGCAAAGGAAAGTTTTCAATAAAGATTCCTCTTTTTGCAGTTGTAGAAAATCCTCCCAGATATACTTCTCCAGGACTAATATAAGCTCTTTTAAGAGACTCTGGTGTTCTCTGATTGATCGTAGCATAAAATACCTTTGGCCCAAAAGAGACATCACTATCTTCACCAGTGCCATGGATAGAGCAAGACTTTCTTCTAATTAGAATGTCCTTATCAGAAACATATTCTTCATTCCAAAAATATCTTGGTATACAGAGGGGCATTTTAGTTTGACCTCATCTCCCTCAGTTCTTCCAAACTCATTTGTAGTCTTCTGATCCCGTGATAATTTGGATCTCCAAAGGCCAAGATATCAATCATTGGCTTTCTCTTTCTCTGGGCAGAACAATCATTGCAAGCTTTTAGAAGCTCCTTGCAAAGTCTTTTGTTCCCCCTATATTTCATTTCATGAACAATTACTTCTCCTGGCTTATCGCCAAACTCAATGTTAGACAATAATCTTCTGGCAGTATCTCTGGCAGAATTCATTCTAGAATCTCCATCAACGAAGTCGCTTGTTGTGGCATTCTTAGATAACTCATAACAATTTCTACAGCTGTTACTAGCTCCAAAATAATTTGGACAAAGACGGTCGCTTCTTTCTGATTTTAGCATCCAACTTCGCGTCATTTTAGTTTAACTCCGTATATTTTAGATTATTTCCCTTGGCTTTCTCAATTGGATAGTTTAGTGCATTCTTCTCAATCTTTTTATCAAAAAAGTCTACGATATCAATCTCTAGAATGTCTGCCAATCTAAGAAGAACATTAAGAACGTCTGCTAATTCTTCTGCTAATCCGATTCTGTCTCCTTCTTCTTTAAATCTAAAATGCTCTAAGACCTCGCTAGCTTCTAAAGCCAGAGCTATAGCCAGGTCTTTTGGATTGTGAAACTTTAACCAATCTCTTTCCTCACTAAACTGTCTGACTTTAAGGGTCATTTGGTTTATTTCGTTTACCATACAACACCTCAGAATAAACAGATTATAATGATTATCCCCCCACTAGTAGGGGAAAGTTTAAATAGGGCTGAAGCTGTAATTAATTATGGAAATTCCTCTTCTCACACAAGGAGAATCGAAGGTTTATGGAGCTCTTGTGGAGCTTGGAGAATCTTCTGTTGGTAATATTATCAAGATATCTGGTGTTTCTCACTCAAAAATCTATGACATTTTAAGACGGCTTGCAAATAAGGGTATTGTCAGCTCTATAAATAAGAATGGCAGGCAGTATTTTCTTGCGGCCGATCCAAAAAATTTAAAGAGATTAATTAAGGACGAAGAGGCTGACTTAGCGGTAAAAAAAGAAAAAATCTCTGAGATAATTGATAAATTAGAAATGCGTAAGGAAATTTCTTCTCCAAAGAGCATTCTTAGTTCCTATGAGGGATTCAAAGGAATGCAAACAGTCTTAGATATGATATTGAGAAGGGTGAAAAAAGATGAGACAATCCTTATCCTCGGATCTCCCCAAAGAATAAGTGATTTGGCAGGTGGATACCTGAAGGAGAGGCAAAGGAAAAGAATTAAGTCGGGTGCAAATTGCAAAATATTAACTGATCTAGATTCTTCATCTTGGGAGGATCCTTGGTGGAAGAATAGTAAAAGAGAAAAGAAAACATTAACAAAAAGATCAAGATCTATTTCTCCAGCTTATTTTGTGATTTCTGAAGAGTTTGTTGTAACAATTTATTTTGAGGAGAAAATACTTTCGCTAGTAGTTGATCATCCAAAGATTGTTAGTAGATATAAGGATTTTTTTGAAATTCTTTGGAAGAGCTCTAGCAAGTAAGGCAGAGTTTGTTGAGATGGAATAACTTTCAAAGCTAATTATCTTGCCAGGTTTTTGTTTTTGTATTTTTTGTCTTCAGTCACGTCTTTTCCGAAGGGTATTAAGTTCTTGGCTACTTCTTCACTCTCGCATTCAATCTCAGCGGTTATTAAATTACGATCCTGATAGAAGTCAATCTCAGCTATTAGGTCTCTATACCGTATTGCCGCCCTTTTTTTCTTTAGTCTTTTCCCAGAAGTTAGTGGCCAATTTTTTTTGAAGACTTCTTCAGTTATTTCTATTTCCTCTTCCTCTCTTGAAATCGTTCCTTCCCCCTTGATGGTCAGGGCATATTCCTTGTTTTTTGATCTTAGTCTTATTTCTGCTATCTCAAAATCAATATCCAAACCTAATGATTTGCAAAGCTCCTTTCCCTTACCAAGCGGAAGATACCCTTGGGTAATTAGTAATGAATCAATCCTGATTCTTTTACCCTTCGTATAGTCCAAAAGGGCATTTATCACCTTTGGTGCTATAGAGAAAAATTCCTGAGTTGCATAGCTTCTACCTTCTTCTTGAATTAGATATTTCTTTTCAATTTCCATTAATAGAATTTAGAATGAATAATAGATAAGTATATGTTGTGGGGTTATCCCCAACAGAACCTTAAGTAGCCTATTTTGGTTAAATGTTTACGATGACAACAAAATACATCCTAACGGGAGGACCTGGAAGCGGGAAGAGTACTATAAGGCTAAAGCTTGAAAGCTGGGGGGAGTACACCATACCAGAAGCTGCAGAAGACTGTATAAAGCTTCGACAAGCAGAAGGTATAGATGAGCCCTGGAAAGAGGCAGACTTCCAAGAACGAATCCTTAGAACACAAATCCAGAGAGAATCACAGATTCCTTCTCACATAAAGAGAGCTTTCCCGGATAGAGGTATACCTGACGGATTAGTCTATGTTCCCGATGGTTCAGCAATCTATAATAAAATAGCAGGGTCTATCCCAGACGATTATGCAACAGAAGTCTTCTTGATAGAAACCATGAGTTGGATAGATCGAAACAAGGTTAGGAGAGAAAATTTAGATCAATCCTTAAGGATTGCCGAGCAACTTGAAGAAGAATATACTAGAAGAGGGCACAGGGTTTATAGGATCGGAATGGGAACCCCCGATGAAAGAACAATAAAGCTTCGGAATATAGTTCATGAAGTAGAAGGTGGAAGAAAATGACTCCATCTGCGGGATGCTCAATGGTTTGTATGCCAATTTCTACCCCAAGAACAAAACTAAAATGTGAGACTAAAGCCCAGAAACATAAACCTTATGACTGGGCCAGGGAGGGAACAATTGAAAACCTGAGAATGGTTAATGAGTTTTTGATAGAGAAAGATATGGCCGGTTATCTCTTCGGGGGATGTCTAACAAAAAGACTGCCCCGAAAAGATATTGATGTTTTTGTGGATTACTATCTAGAAGATTCTGAAGACAAAGGGTATAGAACACTAGGAATAGATTGGTGGATTAATAATTATGAGAGATCTTTCCCCCCGGAGGGAGAAAATGTAATGGGAATAGTAATAAGATTGCCTTTTCTTTGCAAAGAGTATCAAAGAAAAGAATCTGGAGGACTGTATCTTCCAAAAGAGTTCATAAAAAATCATCCAAGATGCCAATTGACTAAAGCTCTCTATTCAGACACAGAAATAAATAAGGTGGAGGGAAGTAGAGAATAACAATACTTAAAAGACTCCTAAGTCCCTAAAAACTACATGAAAACCCAAAAATCGCCTCAAAAATCAAGAGTGGCACTGGTATACCCACCAATAAATCCCGAAAATGATTCGATAAGGGACCTGGGAACGACTCCCCCATTACACTTGATGGCCCTAGGTGCAGTTCTGAGAGATAGGGATGTCAGAATATTTGATGGAGTTCATAAAAATCTTGGGCAAATAACTTCTGAATTGCAGGATTTTTCTCCAGACGTTGTTGGTATGAATGTTGATCTAACAAATTATGACACTGCAATGAAACTTGCAGATAGGGTCCCAGGGAGAGTGATACTTGGTGGAAATTATGCTGCCTTTCTTGCACCACAAATACTTGCCAATCAACCAGCAGTAGAGGCAGTCTGTTTTAATGACGGAGAAATGGCAATAAGGGGATTTGTAGACGGGGATATGACTGCGCCAAATTTAATACATAGGGGAGGCAGAAACCCTGTTGATCTTTTAGACGTAGCTCACCTTCCAACTCCTGCTTACGATTTAGTTAATATGGAAGATTACTTCGAGAGACAAAGAGAAGTTTTTGGTCCAGATTTTAAGATGATGCAGTTTTATGGACAAAAAGGTTGTGTCAATCACCCACATTGTAGTTTTTGTGGAAGGTATGAAGATGGCATGAGGCTAAGAGACCCAGAAGAATACTCGGCAGAGGTAATTAAGCATGTTAAAGAGTTTGGCTTGACAGAAGTTTGGGATAGAAGTGATAGCTTCCTCCAAAATAGAAACTGGTTTTCAATAATTCACTCAAGGCTAAGAGGATTGGGACCTAGGTTTAAAACATACGCAAGAGCAGACCAGCTAGATGATGAGGTTGTCTCTATGCTAGGGGATATGAATTTTAGGAGTGTTTATATAGGATATGAGGCTGGTGATGATTCTCTTTTGAGGGAAATGAATAAAAATGAAACAACTGAACAGTACTTAGAATCTTCTAGGAAAGTTTTGGGAGCAGGAATTGATGTTGATGGAAGCTTTATAATTGGTTTGCCCGGAGAAAACAAAAAAACACTTGAAAATCAGGTGCAATTTGTTAATCAATTAGCCGATCTCGGCTTGAAAAAGATAAAAGTTAATCGAGTATTGGTTCTTCCGGGAACTCCCCTATATAGAAGAGTTTGTGATGCTTATCCAGCGGTCAGATCAAAGGACAGTTTCGGAATCTCCGATATGCAGAGGAAGCTATATTCAACTTATGATTTATCTGATTTTGGAGGCAGTGTGGATAACTTTGTAGAGCGGATTAATTCAACCGCGGAGGTAATGACTCAGACAATTTTAGATAGAGGGGGTTGTGCGGAAGGTTATGGTTATGAGAAGAAATCAATAAGTGGTGGGAGCGAAGTATGAAAAAAACAAAATGCAAAATTGGATCCCTGGAATTAAGAACACCCCTTATTCTTGGATCTTGCGATTTGTTTAATAATGTGGAAAGCATAAGAAAAAATTATAAGGATCTTGTTGGGGCGATTGTTCTAAAGACTACCTCTCGGGAGCCGAGAGAAGGACATAAAAAGCCTCACATGGCTAAATTTGGAGATAATTTATTGGTTGCTTCCGGTAATGCAAACCCAGGGATAGATGCAATGTGTAAAATCGTGAGAGAGCTAAAGGATATTCCCCTAATCGGAAGCGTGATGGAACCTTCTCTCGCAAAAGAATATGCAGAAGCAGGAGCTATTGCAGTTGAATTAAACCTTTCTTGCCCGAATCTTGAAGAAGACATTCCAGCGCAACATCCTGAAGAAGTTTTTGAAGCTGTTAAAAAAGCAAAAAGCTTATGTGATGTTCCCATAATAGCAAAGCTAACAGGGTGGAATTGTAATCTAAGACAAACAGCCAAGGCGGCCGAAGAAGCTGGAGCAGAGGCTATTGTGGTGTCCAATCTTTTTCCTGGAATGGGGTTTTATACGGGACTTGTGGAGCAAGAGGGTGCTTATAAAATCGGAGAGCCCTTGTTGGGAAGAGGGTATGGCGCCTATACAGGGAAGGCATTTCTCTCAGGGGTACTTTTAATGATTCAAAGATTAAGAAAAGAGATAAAAATTCCAATTATAGCAACTGGAGGTTGTTGTAATGACTTAGATAGTATTGTCCAAACATTTATGTCTGGTGCTGTTGCAATTGAAACCGTAACTCCGCTATATCAAGGGAAGGATCCGTCAAAACTTTATAGAGAATATTTAGAATGGAGAGAGAAAAATGATATTTGAAACAATCGTCGATCACGCAAGACAGAATGGAAAATATCTAACTTTTAAAGAGGGAGACAAAGAAAGATATCCTCATCTGGACCTAAGATTAGAGTATAATCCTGAAATTGATAACTTTACTTCAACAGACGTAGAACATAATGTAGGTGAATTTCTAAAGGGGGATTTGGTAATCCGCGAATTAATGATCCCTTCGGCAAGAAGATTGTTTGTAAAGGATATGTTAGGAATCCCTTACTCAGGTAGAGAGAAGCTGTTGGCCTTAGAAGATGTTGCAAACTGGAAGGCTCCTGATTTTGAATTAGAAGAAGTTATTCCAGAAGGGCTGGGCTGGAATAAAAAAGTTCCGCTTTACGTTGCGAGAGTGAAATCAAGAGGTACCTTCCCAATAGGATTCATGGCAAAGGGTACAGATATTGCAGTAGTTGATCAGAATGATTCTACCTTCGGACAAGAAGTTGCCCACGCAATTTATCATTATGATGAGGGGATTTCAAAGGGTAGTGAAAATATAGAAGAGGTTCATGGAGATCCATTCTTTGTATATGCATTGCAATGCTTAGAGAGCAGATTGGCAAGGAGAGTTAGGCAGGGAAACAGTCCCCATAGGATCAAATTCCCAGATTATGTTTGCTTGCGTGCTTTTGCAGGAACAAAAATCAAGGATGGAGTATACCATGGTGCTTTGGGTCTTCTTGCCCCCACAATGAATCTTGCTGCAAGTTTAGTCGATGAAGATGTTTTGGTTGATGCCCTTTTTTCTGGGAGTAGTGCAAAGATGGAGGGGGCTGTTGATGAGTATCTCGGGAAGGGAGCATATGACGATATATTTTCAAACTACGAAGTATTTGGTAGGCTGGAAAAAGTAAGGGATAGAGGGGGACAAGAAGCAGTTGATCGAATGTTTGCGGATCCACTGTTCAAATCAGAATTATCTCAGGAGGAAATCCGAGAAATTTGGGAATCCCCCGAATCTAGAAACGATTCCCTTATTGATCGATTAGAGCCTTAGCTATGGGGTCTACCAACCACGAGAGGGTTTCTTCAATAAAAGCAATAATCTATACTGGTCCTAAAAGCAGAAAAGTTGCAAAGATTTTGAAAAATAAGTATTTCGTTCCGACATTCTCCCAACATCAATCTTTTGGTATGGATAAAAATAAGTGCCTCTATTTGTTTGATTCAAAAACAGATAAGAAGAGGAAAGTTATGATAAACCAATCAATAACAAATAAGACAGACTATCCTTTTTCGGTTGCTATCTTTAGGCTATCTTGTTTAAAGTCAATAGTCGAACAAATAAAATCAGATTATTTTGAGAAATTCGAAAGAAATATCTTTCATTATGGTTTTCCCTGGGGAGAGATCAGAAAAAAGGATAAACTAAGGGATAACGCCATTTCTCTAATTAATCATAAGAATAGAATAGCGAAAGATTTATTTTCTGTTTTTAGAAATTCTGGAGTGTTGGAGATAAGCAAGGAAGATTCTTGGGCATTTGTTCAATGGGTAAAAAAATCTGAAAAACAAGAGGTTAGCCTCTTTGTGATGGTCTGCCCGGACTATTCTTTTAGTTCAGATAAAGATATCCTTCGGTATAGCTTAGACAACAAGTTAAGTGGTGGCATAGGGCTTGTGGCTGTAAAGTCATTGGAGTTTTTAAGTTATTTAAATGAGATAATAGCTAAACATAAATTAAAAATCAAAGTAATAGTTGGAATCGCAGACTATGAGGACCATGATGAAAATCTGAAAAGGCTTAACGAAACAAAACAATCTTTCAAAGATAAGATAAAAAAAAGCATCAGGCAGATCAACTTAGAATCTAAAAGAATGGACTTAAATTGCCAAGTGGTCGGCATAAGAGAACATTTTGGGGAAAGACTTTGGTCTCAAGAGTGGGAAGAGAGTAGAAAAATAATAAAAGAAGAATTAGAAAAACTGAGTGATAATGAATTGAAAAAAATGATTTTTGATAGGAAGATTCTGTATTCAAGATGGTTTCCTAAGATAAAAGATAAAGAAGTTCTTGAGAGAATGATTGATCATGGAACAGAATATACTACTTGTGGTTATTTATTCTCTAATGAAATAGATAATTTGATAATTCTAGGAGCCAATAGTATTGATATGTCTCTTTACTATAGATTAAGACAACAAAAATCGCCGGTTTTATATATAACAAAAGTTCATAAATAATTAATCAGACAAGATGTATTCCATATAGACCTTGCAACATAATTCTAAAGATTTAACAGTCTTTGGAAAATCATAATCAAATTCCAAATATGTTTTATCTTTAATTGGTAAGTCGACGACTACAGAAAGATTTGCAGCCTGCATTCCCAATACTTTGCTTACTACAAAAAAGCATGAACTCTCCATGTCCACTCCCATTGTTCCCTTGTCAATGAGCTTATTTCTTAGATCTACGTCTTGCTGCCTCATTCTCCCATCCGTTGTCCAAAGAGTACCGTAATGAAAACCTGGTTCTTTTTTGACGAGGATCTCACTTATCAATTTTGTTAAATTAAAATCACATGCAGCAGGAAAAGAAAGATCCTGGGCATAACATTTAGATGTTCCTTCTCCACGTAAAGCATCAGTGCACAAGAGGATGTCTGAGATCTTTAATTTTTCACTATAACCGCCGAAAGTTCCTAACCTAAAGACTTTTTTCACGTCGAAATACATTTTCATTAGCTCTAAATCTACTGCTGCTCCTGGGCTATTGGATCTTGTTCCTACCACGATTCTTTTATTGTTAAATTCTAAGACTATCAGCTTATTTTTCTCATATTTTTTATAGGGGATCTTTCTCTTCTTGAGAGTATCTTCAATAAAATTTTCCCAGTTTTCTTCGAAGAGAAAGCCATAACTTTTTTTTTGCATAAATCTTGTTGGAAATATGATTCTATAAGCTTATGTTGTGGGGCAGTCTACAACAATACGAAAGATATAAAAAGACTAAAATCCCTTATCTTTCATGAGCTTTGAAGCCATAAGAGAAACCCTAAAGGAAATAGGCCTAGGTCACAACGAATCTAAGATTTATATTGCCCTATTAAAATCTGGACCAAGTATGGCAGGAAGAATAGCGAAAGAAAGCAATGTGGATCGGAGTGCTTGTTATGATTCTCTAAAAGCACTTACAAAAAGGGGTCTTGTAAGTTATGCCATTGAGGCCAATAGAAAGAAATTTGCAGCTGCAAATCCTGAAAAGCTTAATGATTATTTAGATGAAAAAAAGAACTTGGTTTCAGAGATTCTCCCAGGGCTAAAAGAGATGTTCAATCAAACTGAAGAAAAATCGCAAGTTAATATGTATAAAGGGTATAAGGGAATCAAAACGGTTTTTGAAGACTTCCTAAAAGAGGGAAAGGGCGGGGAGCACTTAGTTTTGGACTCTAGCGGAAGCTTTGTGGATAAAATGCCATACTATGCACCACACTTTATCAAGGGATTGGAAACAAACAGGATAAAGGTTAGGCATATTGTTCAAAAGGGAAAAGATGTTCGCCCGAGTAAGACAACAGAGGTAAGATTTTTCCCAAAGGGGGCAAGAGAAAATCCCATAAGTACAAATATAGGAGAAAATAAAATTACTTTTGTGTTATGGTCCGATGTCCCGGAGGCTGTTGTAATAAAAGACAAAGCTGCAGCAGCTGCCTATAGGGATTATTTTGAGATGCTTTGGAAGTCTGCCAATAAATAGACAACTAATCACAACAATTCCTATAAACCCTGGTGACTTTTTTGTGTTATGGATTCATTGTGTGTTAGATGTAAGGGAAAGGGGTTGTGTGGAAAACATTGTCATATCTTAGATAGTTTTAGGGACAATGCGCCAAGGCCGGTTACACACTTCTCTGGGCCATCTCCACCAGAGGTTTTTGTTGGAAGAATTGGTTATCCACATATTAATTCAGGTATACTCGCACCCACAACATTTGATACAAGATTAGATTTGAACAATGCTGAAGATTGGTCCAAGGCAAATTTGAATGTGGCAAATGTTTTAAGATTGAGAGCAAGATTAATTTATGGACGAGCAAAAACACATATTAAGAAACAGACAGAAGTTGGAAAAGTTACGAAAGAATTAGCTATGACGCACAAGCCAACCGCAACTGAGTTTTTCTTGAAGAAACTACCAACAGTTTCGATGAGTTCTAGTTCTGTTTTTCGTCCAATGACAAATCCAGCTCCGATTAGAAAGGTTTTGTTAGAAGAAAATACTAAAATTCACAAGAAGGTTGATTATATTGTTGATGACTCTCATTGTTTAGCTACAGAAGGGTTGAAAGAGTTGTATAAGTCCAGATTGGGCGTTGATCATTTACAGAAATTATTATCTGTTGGTCTTTTGGGTAAGAAGCTTAATAGAAGAATGGTTCCTACTCGTTGGAGTATAACAGCTGTTGATGATACACTTTCAAAGCAAATGCTCAAAAGGATCAGAACATATGAGGAAGTTGATAGTGTGATGCTCTTTAGTGGGAGCTTTGTTGGTAATTACATTGAGATTTTAATTTTGCCAGGAAGGTTTGGGTTCGAAGCAATTGAGGCGTGGGATAGCGGAATCTACAACCAAGAACATCATACTGTTTTTTCATCAGATTGGGAAGGGTTTAATGGAAGAAAAACATATGCTTCCAATGTTATTGGTGGATATTATGCAATGAGGTTGCCGGTTTGTGAAGTTTTGGATAAGATGAAGAAACAAGGAACTGTTTTGGTTTTTAGAAGGATCAAGGAAGAGTATTATGCTCCTTTGGGTGTTGGTATTGTTAGGGAGGCAACACGCAGAGCTGTTAATAATGGTTTTACTGAATTTGAATCCAAAGAATCTGCTTTGGAGATGATAAAAGAACATGTTGGCATTGATCCTAAGGAGCTAAAAGAGAGGTCGTGGATTCTGAGAGAGTATGGTAAACAAAAAAGTTTGAAGAGTTGGTTTTAAACACCCAACCCAATTAACAACCCCTCGATAATTGCTGCAATGACCAACAGTGGAACAATAACTAAAAGAAATACTTTCAAGGCAGCCACTAGGAACTTTACTGGTTTCTTTCTCGTCAATACTTTTTCACCAAGTTTTAATCCCAATCCAATCGCTATAAATATTGCTGGAAGTTCGAAGATCCCATGTGGCAATATTCTCCATAAAGCCCATGGACCCTCTCCCATTACAACGAATCTTGCTACAAATCCTAAGATATAACCATTCTGTATTGTAGCCATTAGTGGGAATAGTCCGATAAGAAGCCCCAAAAATATTGCAAGGAAACTGACCAGTGTATTATTGAAAAATATCTTTAAGGCGGCTTGTAAAACGGTTAATCCTTCAAACTCTAAGGCTAATTGTCCCAACATCTTTATAATTTGTTCTACAAAAAATATTGGGAAGATAAATCCAATTAATGTAAATGCAGCGAATAAAATTATTGCAAAGTAAATGCATTTTCTTGATAAGTGCAGTGTGTCAAGGACGTCGTGATAATGTTTCTTCAAAGTTTTCTTCTTAACTTTCTTTTTAGCCATTAGGAAAAGTACCTTGCAATCATTTTAGTTTTATGAGGATATTTGTTTTTCAAGTAAAACCCATAAGCCACTCCCAGTATTAATCCTCCAAGGTGTGCAATATTTCCAATCGGTACCCCCGCTGTTATTGAGATTACCCACATCACTCCCAGTAAAAAAGCCATAGCGGCCCACATTGGTAGGGGCAGAATAAAGAATACAAGGACTGGCAGCTTTGGTGTCAGAACTGCAAGAAGTCCACCAAGAGCGAAGATCGCACCGCTAGCACCAACGGCAAAGGTGTTGAGGTCGGTTCCAGTTATTCCAGCAACAATTATGAAAAGAAGAGCTGCTGCGATTCCTCCTCCAAAATATACCCACAGAAATCTCTTTTTGCCGATTAGTTTTTCCACAAAGCTACCAATGAACATTAGAGATATCATATTTACTAATAAGTGTGTGAAATTTGCATGCATGAATAGGTGTGTTATTATCGTCCATAGGTTTTTACCAGCAAGTATCATTGCGGGTTGAATCGCTACATAAGAATAAATTTCTAGTGGGTTAATGTGTTTCAAAAGTATTAAGGCGAGCGAGAAAATAACGAATGCAACTACATTAATAGATATAATAACTCCGGTGTAGCTGCTAAAAAATCCCTTTCTTACCATTTTACCTCTTTCTCTTCTTCGCCGGTTTCTTTGTAACCTTCTTCTTCGTTACTTTCTTCTTCACAGCTTTTTTAAGTTTCTTTATTGTTTTCTTCACAGTCTTTCTCTTCTTCGCCGGTTTCTTCGCGGTTTTTTTCTTAGCCACTTTTTTCTTCACAGTCTTTTTCTTCGCTTTTGGCTTAATAGTCTTTCCAGCCTTCTTCGCTTCTGCTTTCTTTAGCTTATCTCTTTCCTTCTTTCTCGCGGCTCTCTCTTCGGCTCTTTTTTCTGCTTTTGCTTTGTCAATCTTCTTGTATGCTCTTTCTCTCTTTTTCTTTATCTTTTCTCTTACTCCTGCCAGTTCTATCTTAATTAGCTCATGTTCTCTTTGCTTTTTTGTTATTTTACTTTTTGTTTCCCTTATTATCTTTGTGTTATCGGATAAATTGTATACTTCTGCACATTCTTCACAACTGAAACCGTGCTCTAGGGCAAGTGCTTCGGTTGTTTCTATCCCACAAGGCTTACAAACAAAAAATCTTTCCGTTTCTCTTCTCTGTAATTCTTGTTGTAGCTCTGTAATCTTTTTTTGAAGAGAACTTTCAATCATTGCAAGAGATTTCTCTGTGTTTAATGTCCAATAATAGATATACCATCCCTTTTTGTTGTCTTTTTTCCTTATGAATGATACCAATCCGAAATTTGACAACTTATAAAGTATATTTCTTACTTGGTTTATTGTAAGCTCCATTTTTCTAGAGATTAGAAACTCATTTACGTTTTTTTTGTTGAATAATATTGACACTATTCTTCCGGTTTCTTCGCCCGCTAATTCTTCGACGAGGTCGAAAAGAAGTTTTTCTTGCATATTTTAAAATAATTCGTTTGGGTTTAAATAGTTTGTTGTTGGTTTCTCATTTTCCTCCTCGATAGAGCTGTTGTAACTTTAAAATTAATATAAACCTATAAAAAGGATTTTGGTTTTAGTCAACCATGGGTTTGTTTTCAAAAAAGAGTGATGTTCCTGAGCTTCCGAGGGCTCCAACTCTGCCAAAATTATCTGATTCTCCTACAAAGCCACATATGTTACCGTCGATTGGCGGCGGAAGAGGTAGAAAGATGGGAGACCAGATGCTTAAATCTGCAGTTACCGATACCGATTCTCCAATGCATCCACCAATGCATTCTACTCCGATGATGCACGAGTTGCCTTCTGATTCTTCTGAGGATGGTCACAAAAAAGAAGTGTTTGTAAAATTAGACAAGTTTACACAGGCTCAGAAAACATTCGAGAAGATGAAGGTTAAGATGTCGGAAATTGAATCTTTAGTCAATAAGGCAAAGCAGCTTAATGAAAGAGAGAAGGCTGAGCTTGATAGCTGGCATGAAGAACTAGATCGCATAAGATCCAAAGTTACAGAGATTGATTCAGAGGTTTTTAATCAAGTTTAAAATGGAAAAAGAGCTTCATATGGGAATTTCCCGAGAGGATTATATTAATAATAAGAAGAACTTCTTAGAGATTCGTGCAGATCTTGTTTCATTACTTGAGAAGTTAAAGATGTTGAAAGAGATTCGTGCTCAAAAAGCTTCGATTTATAGGATGCTTTCTAGTAGTTATGGTTCTTTTAGTCCTGGTTTTAGTAAATTGAAAAAAGAATTACCACATATCCGTGTTCAGAAGGATCCCGAAGATAAAGTTCCGATAAAACACTTAGATGTCGGTGCTGGTTCTAATGATCTCCGGTCAGAGTTGGAAAGCATACAGGCGAAGTTGGAAGAATTGAATGCTTTGAAATAATTATTTTTGTGGACGAATTGCTACCTGCTCTTTCCAACTGCTTAGGTGAGTGTTATCCTTTCCTATTCTTCCTTCGGTAAAATCTCTTGATGAATCGTATCTTTTTAGGGGCCCTTGGGATATAAGCGGAACATAGTTGTCGCATGGTCTACTCCCTCGATCGCCAACTTCTTCTGGGTTTCCATCAGGATGTCCTTCACAGTAAGCTATTTGTTCGTCATTTATTACAAAAAATTCTTTTTCATTTCTCCTACAACATGGCATGTAGCCACTTTTTTCAAGAGGTGTTGCTTTTTCTGGGTTCTTAGGTGCAATGCAGCAGGGTAAATATCTAATCTTACTGTTTTTTGATACTCGCATTCTTAATCTATCTGCTAGGGCTCCTTCTTCCATAAATGGAAACCTTAGTTGCAATCCCTTTGGCATATTCTAAAAAATCTCTTTCTCTTAATAAGCATTATTGTGCTGAAGAACATATCTAAGCAAAATCTTAAAAACACTTCCATCTACTTTTATTTATGAATAGAAAAGAGTTAATTAAGGGGTATATTGATTTCTTTAAGTCGAAAGATCATAAAGAAATAAAGAATTCTTCACTTGTTCCTGAGAATGATCCGACTGTATTATTTACTATGGCGGGGATGCATCCACTAGTACCATATTTGCTTGGAGAGAAACATCCGCAAGGAAATAGATTGGTTAATGTCCAGAGGTGTATAAGAACAGGAGATATCGACGAGGTAGGAGACACATGTCATCATACTTTTTTCGAAATGCTTGGGAACTGGTCTTTGGGAGATTACTTTAAAAAAGAGACAATTGAATATAGTTTTGAGTTTCTGACAAAGGTTCTGGGGTTGGATATTAACCGTATAGCCGTTTCAGTTTTTAAGGGTGATAAAGATGCGCCTAAAGACGAGGAGGCTGCCGGTATTTGGGAGAAACTTGAGATTCCAAAAGACAGGATTGCTTATTTAGATAAAAAGGAGAACTGGTGGGGTCCAGCTGGAGAAACGGGACCCTGTGGCCCAGATACAGAGATGTTTTATTGGAAGTCAGACGAGGTTTCGGCTCCTAAAAGTTTTGATCCTGAAGATGATAGGTGGGTTGAGATTTGGAATGATGTTTTTATGCAATATAATAAAGATGAAGGCGGGAAATACAATGATGCCAGCCAGAAGAATGTAGACACAGGGTTGGGAGTCGAGCGAACGATAGCTGTTTTGGGGGGATTAGAAGATAATTATCTTGCTAGTATGTGGAAGCCGATTGTCGAAGAGATTGAAAAGCTAAGTGCGAAGAAATATTCTGGAAATGAACGAGCGATGAGAATAATCGCGGACCACATCAAGGCAGCTGTTTTTATAATTGCGGATGGTGTTGTTCCGGGCAATTCAGAACAGGGTTATGTTTTGAGAAGGCTGATAAGAAGGGCTGTTAGATATGCAAGAGGTCTTGGCGTTGCTAAGGAGTTAGATTTAACAACCCCGCTAGTCAAGAAGATTTTAAAGATTTATGATGACTATGATGTTCTCAAAAAGAATAAAGATAAAATCATTGACGAGTTGAATAAAGAGGAGGATAAGTTTGAAGCTACCTTGGATCAGGGAATAAAGCAGTTAGAGAAAGTTTTCAGCAAAAAGGAGCCCATAAATTCTGTTAAATTTAATAAGCTTATGAAAGACCCAAACAAAAGAGAAATTATAACAGGTGTTTTCGAGAAAAAGCTTCAAGGTAGACCATATTCAATTAAGGATCCGAAAATTTCTGAAAAAGAAATAGATGGGGCTTCTCTTGACGGCAAGGAGATGTTCTTGATGTATCAGTCTTATGGTTTTCCTCTCGAAATGATAGATGAGATGGCTATGGCCCAGGGGTTATTCTTTAGCCACAATGAATTTAGACAAGAACTCGCAAAGCATCAAAAGTTATCTAGAACAGCGTCGGCAGGAAAGTTTAAGTCTGGCTTGGCAGATAACTCTGAAGAAACAAAGAAGTTGCATACAGCTACGCACTTATTGAATGAATCCCTTCGTGTTATTTTGGATAAGCCGGATTTGCATCAGAAGGGTTCTAACATAACTCCGGAGAGAATCAGATTTGATTTTAACTTTGATAGGAAGTTAACAGCTGAAGAATTGAAAGAAGTTGAGGATTTGGTTAATTTAAAGATCCAATCTAATCTGCCAATTGTATGTGAGCTTAAGTCTGTTAAAGAAGCAAAGAAAGATGGCGCAAAGGGAGTTTTTGATGATAAATATGGGAGTAAGGTTAAAGTTTATCACATAGGCTCAATCGGGGAAGAGTTTTCTAAAGAAATTTGCGCTGGCCCGCATGTTGATAATACCTCGCAGCTTGGACATTTTAAGATTGTTAAGGAAAGTAGTTCTAGTGCTGGTGTTAGAAGAATAAAGGCTGTTTTAGAGTAGTTATTCTCTGTAAAGTTGTACTAGGCTTTATTTCTTACCAATTAATCTTTTTTCTATTCTATTAAGTTGTTTTTGGATTGCTTCGATTTCTCTTTCAGCCTTCCTATTAACTTGATAATCATATTCTAATTTTCCATGGTCTTTTTTTGCTTGTCTGTTTTGACTCATTAAAATTATTGGAGCTTGTATTGCGGCTAGGCAGCTTAACACTAGGTTTAATAGAATGAACGGGTATGGATCCCATGAACTTATCCAGCCATATACATTTATTGCCATCCATATGCCTAAGAATACCAAAAAGAAGATTATGAATCCCCATGAGCCGGCCATTCTTGCAAGGCCATCTGCTGATTTTTCGCCGAAAGTTCTTTGTCCTTGTACTAATTGCGTTATTGGTTTTTTCAAAGTTTCCTTCACGCTCTTTTTGTTCATATTTGTATTTAGAAAATGGGGTTTAAATATATTGGGTTGTGTTGAACATAAACCTTTTAAATCAAATATCCAATAAAATATTAAGCCTGCATAGCTCAGCTGATAGAGCGTCTGTCTTGTAAGTTAGGCAATTGTCTTTCGTTCCCGATTCAGGGAATCAGGAAAACAGAAGGTCGGGGGTTTGACTCCCTCTGCAGGCTTTTAATAATTATTTTAGCTCCCTAAGTACAGCTCTTTCCATTGTTGCTGTTTTATTATCAGTGTCTCTTCGGTTATTGTGGGCTTTTATCCCGTGTCTCACTGTGTTACGATCTTTTCCTAAGTACTTCCCAATCTCATCATGGGAGTATCCCTGTTCTGAGCAAAGTTTCATGGCCAATTGTCTCGGGTGTGATATACCGTAGGATCTATCGTCGCTCTTCATTTCTTCAAGCCTGAGGTGTGAATAATCCATGACAGCTGCTACAATCGCAGGAATACCTGGGATCACTCTTTCTTCCAGGCGGTATTTTAGTGCTACTTCTAGTTCACTTTCCGGAATTTTTTGGTCAGAAGTCCATTTATAACGCATGATATCAGAGAGAGCGCCAACAAGTTGTCTTGTGTCTCCGTGAACGTTCTGTGCGATATATTTTCTTGCTGCTTCAGGAAGATTATAATGTTTTAGTTGGGCTCTTTTTGTCAGAATTCTTTCTCTTGCTTCCTCATCTGGAAGTCGAACTTCTATTATTTCCCCATGCCCGAATCTAGAAATTAATCTTTTGTCCATTTTTTTTAACTCACCTGGTGGGCTATTGTCTGTTAAAATTATGTCGCTTCCCATATCATAGAGTGCATTTATCGTGTGGAAGAATTCTTCCTGCATTCTTTCTTTGCCACCAAAGAAAGATACTCCATCTATTAACATCAGCGATGCTGTTCGCCAGTCTTTTCTAAGTTCTGGTAATTTTCTATTTTGTAAGGCATCAACATAACTGTTCGCAAACTCTTCGGCGGTGAGATAAGCCACTTTGTTACCCTCGGTTTCAAGGCGACGATGTCCTGCCGCTTGTTCAATATGAGTTTTTCCGACTCCTATTTCTCCGCATAAATATAGCAGTAGAGGCTCATTTCTTCTTAGCTCTGCGATTTCTAGCGCTGCTTCATAGGCCGCTTCGTTCCCTGGGTGTTTTACTAGTTCTGCGAAGGTGAATGATTGATTTAGTGGTCTACCTATAGCTTTTGATTTTTCTTGTTTTGTTTCTTTTTGCTTTGGATGTGTTCGTTCTGGTTCGGGGTCTGGGTTTAACCCAGGGTTTATTCCAATATCTACTTCCATTTCGAGCCCTGTGGCTTTTTTTAATGCTATTTTTATGTCTTTTAAATAATTTTCTTCTAACCATGTCTGATAGAAATCAGCAGGCACATCCATCCAGATTTTATCTCCGTCTATATCTATTATTGAAATTGGGTCTATCCACCTTTCAAAAGTATCTTTATCAGTGATTTCTTCTCCTAGAAATTTCTTTGTTGCCGTCCACACTTTCTCCGCTTCTGTATCTGCTTTATCTTCTAGTGTTCTCATTGTTTTTAGTCAGAATTAGGCTTCTGGTGGGCCACCACCTCATGCAGAATCTTTCCCTTGGGTCCAAAATAAATTAAATAAAGAAACTTATAAAGTTATGCCCAAACCTTGGGGGTCTCACAAACTTCTTTCTCTCCGTCCTTCGAAGGATAGAGTTCTTCAACTATTTCTTCTGGGCTGAACCAAAGCTTGATCTCTCTTTCGGCTGCTTCTTCTCCGTCTGAAGCGTGCATAACTGTCTCCATAACTTGTGTTTTGCTATGAATTCTCCCAAATTTCCCCCTGATTGTTACAAAGTCGGCCTTCTCTGGGTTAGTTGGCCCTGCAATCTCTCTTATCTTTTCAATTGCATCTTCTCCATAATAAATAAGAGCCAATACTCTATCGGTGTGAAATTTTCCTTGGATATAGTCCATTGTTGATTCAAATACTTCTGTCCCTTTTTGTTCGCCTTGTTTTGCTATTTGCTCTTCTTTAAGATTTGCATAATGTTTCTCTGCAAGCTCTCTTGAAACTCTTACGATTTTAGAGCCAATAATCTTTAATCTTGT
>NZCX01000014.1 GCA_002688415.1 Candidatus Pacearchaeota archaeon | reverse complement strand
TACTCTCCAGGCCACTCTGTCTTGTGTTTTACTTTAGAATTACAGGTAGGACACTTTTCTGCTTCTGTAGGATAATATTTCTCTCTGTATTCTTTGATTTGCGGTATATGTAAAATATCCCCAAGTCATAATAATTAGAACTGATAATTATTTAAAAGATATTGTAATTCTTGTTGTTTTTTTGTTTGTTGAATTGTAAGTTTTTTGGTTTCTTTTTCTATTTCGCTATAAGATTTTAGTTTTTGTCTTAAAGCAACCTCAATTGCATAAACAGCTCTTGAACAATAATCAGAAGCTTCTCTTTTAGTATGTCTATAATGTGGACAAAAGGCTTCTTCTGCATTATCAAAATAATTGGCAGCTTTTCTCCATCCATTTTCTCTTGCAATATCAGAACATGTTCCATATTGTCTTTCATCAATAAGGATTCTGATTTTTTCAAGATCTTTTTGAGCCCAAAGCATTTCATCAGAAATTCTTTTAGATTCTTGTTCTTTCGTTTCAAGAATTCCTTCAATATAGTTAACACTAGATTCAAGAGATTCTTTTTTCTTTGTATATTTAATTTGTTCTAATTCTTGCCGTTTTCTTTCTCTTCTATTAAGCTTTACGGAAGTATTGTCACATTTAACTAGAGCTGTTCCGGGGTTTTTTGATTTTAGTAATCCAAACATGTCGTTTCTCCTGAGTTTGTTTGCTCATCAACTGACTTTGGCTTTAATTTTATCAATAAGAGTTAAAAATGTTAATGCAGTAGTGAAATACAAAGTATAACCAATTGTTATTAATCTTGCTAATCGCATGTCTTCAATTGATTTGTTATTAAAGTTTTAAAAGGTTCAAAAATTTCCATTCGATCATCGATATTATCTTCTAATTCTATTTGTTTTTTCAAGATTTCTTTATCAATAAGTTTAAGTGCTTGATCAGCCATATTTAAAGCTTTTTTAGGATCTTGAGTAAGGTCATCATAGATTCTTGCAAGTTCAAGAATTGCAGGAGGTCCAATAAGAGAAACAAGTAATTCTGTTTCTTCTGGTCGCTTTTGAATCATTTCTCGAAGAGTTTGGGCTACTAGACAAAGTTGCAATTGTTTTTCTTCTGATATGCTCATTTATATTCCTTTTTTCGGGATGTAGTTGGTATTGTTTTTAGTATATTTAAAATGGTGGGCCCACCAGGATTCGAACCTGGGACCAAGCGGTTATGAGCCGCTGGCTCTACCAGCTGAGCTATAGGCCCTTAAAAGGCATTACGGGAAGGGGTGTGTAGGTAAGTATACAATCTATTAAAAAGAATTATTTAATAAAAAACTTCCCGTAATGCCACGATTAATTACTCAACAGGTGATTCAAGTTTAAGTTCTAATGGAACAACTTGAGGATCTAAATCCATTGAAATTGAATCTATAACAGCCATATTGTATGGATTATTTGGTTCTGCATATTCCTTAATGGCTTCAATGATTGGCCAACGACTACCGCTATCTAAATTAACTAATAGCTTTTCTTCTTCTTTAGTTTTTTCATGATTCAAATCAAAGACCTGAACAAACCAACATTGAAGAGGAGGATCAATCCCTACTGTTATCGCATGATCCGCATTTTTCGGTTTGAGAATGCATCTGCTCATCTTTTTTTTCTTTCTTTTTAGAGAATGTTTTTTGCCAATTTTTATTAAATTGTTTTTTATCTATAGAAAGTGGGCGAGATTTATCACCTTTACCATTTTGACTCATAATGTACTCCGTAATTGGCTCCAGGACCAGGGCTCGAACCTGGGACAAGGTGGTTAACAGCCACCTGCTCTACCAACTGAGCTACCCTGGATTATACCAATCTTTTGGACTAATATACCTTGGATTTAAACATATGTGTCAATTTTATTTTCTTTAGGATTAATTTCTTCAAATTCAGCATCAATTATCATGACAGTGTTATCCTTTAATTGGTCTGGCCAATGGTGTATTCCAAAATACACCATTAAAAGGCCAGTCAATAATAGGAAACAAGAACACATGATTAGTTATCGTAACGAATACCCTCATTATCAGATTCAACATATCCAGTAAATAGGATTATTTCATTCTTTTCGGCATCATAATCTAATCCTAAAGCCATATTTTTTGTTGCCATATACATTTCTTCTGTAGAAAGTCTAACTTGTCTACCATCCATAACAATTTCTTTTTTTGTTTCTTTATCAAAACCAATAATTTTATCTTGAACATCTAATCCATAGCTATTAACCAAGATCCTAACAAGCATTCTTAAGTATTCAGAATCTTTTAACATATTTTCAATTGTATCAGGCATTTTATTTTTCACCTATAGCACTTAAAATAGTATCATTTAAACTTTGTCTATCATCAGGATGTAATTCTAGTAATTCACCAGTGTCTTTAACTAATTGACGACCTTTTTGAATTCTTTTTTGATTTTGTATTTCATCATATTTTTCTTGTTTTTCTAAAATTGCTTTCTTTTCCCACTCCAAGCTCTCTCCATGAGCTTTTAGTTGTTCTTCTGACATTTTTTTACGATAAACAATGTCTGCTAAAGTATGTTCTTTGCCATTTAAACGAACTAATTGAACTTTATAACCACTATAAGGAATTTCGAATAGATCTTTTTTATATTCTAAAGGACTCATCAAGATACCTTCAAGTGCATCTCTTTCGAGATCTTGATTCCAAGTCCATCCAAAATAAAATGGGATTACAATTAAAGCAATATAGGCAGAAAGTTTAACAATAAATACAAATCTGTTAACCCAAACATCAAGTTGATATGCTGTTCTATCTAAGAAACCAGGTTCTTTTCTTTTTTGAGTAGCGACATCTTTTGTTTTCTCACTCATCACAGGATTCCCTCCGAAGTAAAAAAATTATTTGGTAAAAATTAAATTTTAATTTGACTATATCTTTTACTGTTTAAAACTTCCATAACAAGATCAATAGGAGTTACTGATCCTGTTTTTAGTAGTTGTTGCATAATGGATGGGCTAAAGCCACTAATCAAAGAAGCTCCTGTTTCATGAGCTTTAACAGGAATGTTATCTTCTGAACTTCCAATATTCCAGAATACTAATTGAGGAGCGATATATCCATGCTGGATAAAATCTTGATCAATTAATTCAAAAACAGTGGAGGTTGAATATCCAGCTCCATGATCAAATTCCATATCACTAAGAATTAGAACCATAGAGGGTAATTCTTTTTGTGTTAGATTATTTTTAACAGCATGGTTAAGAATAACTTGAAATGTTTTTGTAATATTAGTGGAGCCGCCCCATTCTGCAGTTGAAAGATTAGAGATCTTTTCAAAAATATCTTCGCCTTGAAGAAGTTGCATTTGTGGATTACTACTGAAAGTAATAAAGGCATCTTTAAAAGGCCCTTCATTTCTTTCAGCAATATAAGCTCCAAGACCAATAGAAACATCGATTGGTCGTGGTTTAACATCCATATACATAGAACCAGAAGTATCTATAACAGGGAGTATTACTTGACTTGTCCCCTCTTTTAAATAATTAGGAAGATTATCCCATTGAAGAGAAAGAACTTCGCGTTCAGTGGTAAATTCTTCTAGAGAATCCAAATCTACTCCCCAACCAGATGCTCCAACCTTATTAAGTACTATTTGAGCAATTTCATGGGGCATTACTGTTCCAGAATTTATTTTAGTTTCACCAGTTGCTACCTTTTCAAGATAAGTTTCAAAGTTAGCTCCACAATTTTTTACAAAAGCATTGCGGAGACGTAGCATAGCTTTGCTAGGAACATGAGAGAAATCAATATCATCCCATTGTTTTGCACACATTTTTGTTTCAACAACACTATTCAGCTTTGTCCGCATTTTTCGGTATTGTCGAGGAGTGAGATTCATGTAGCGTCTAATTGCTTTAGCAATATAAGATCCCTTAACACCATCATAATCTCTAGTAGATTTTTCGGCAGGAATCCATTTGGCACATAAAGAATTGCCTTCATCTAAAGCATTAGAGATTAGACCAAGAACAGGCTCTTGGAGGGAAGTATTGAAAAAAATAAAGAGATCATCCCATCTTCCATATTCTGGAACTAAGTGCAGAAAAGCTTCAAATATCCCAGCATGAATTGGATGTGAAGCTAATTCTTTAAATATAATTCGAGCAGTTTTTCTTTCACCTTGACCACCCCGAACATCACGAGTGTAAAAGGCCAGCTTAATAGCTGCTTCTGGATTCGCGTTCCAAGCCTTATACCAAAGCTCCTTGATATGGTCTTCTTCCTTGTGGCGTAAAGTGCCAGAAGAGAAGAACCAATCAACTAAAGGATCAAGAGAGCTTTTATAGGTTGGTGCTCCGTTTGCAGTGTAAGAATCATTCATCATAGATTGAACTAAAGTTGTCATAACATTTCTCCAAAAATCCCCTCCCCCCTACAAGGGGGAGGGGAGTACAAGATACATTTTTTTTGTATAACTCCTCAATCATTGAGGGTCATACGTTCCTTTAATTTTAAATTGCTGTGTGTATCTTTTAAAAAACTGAATACTTCAATAATGATCGGAATTGAACCGATATCTTTCTGTTGCCTTATCAGATGCTTTACCAATTAAGCTACATTCATAATTTGGTATGTTTGAAAATTTGCTGGTTGTATTCATTTGGATAATTTTTACGTTATCCTAGGCAATAACTGGATTCACGGGTTATACTTCTTTTGCTATAGTATAAGTTGCTGGTTGAATCCAAAAAACAAAACAAAAACAACAAAAAACAATAAAAATTGGATTTTTTATGTTGCTGGATGTTTTTTTAAAAACTAGTTTTTGTTTTATACTTGTTTATACAGATGTTTATATTTTCTGTTTAAGGTTAATTTGCTAATAAAACTGCATGTAAAAGCAAGAGACATGAAAGTAAGCATTGAGTATGCAGTTAAAGTTTCAATTTCCATGGTCATTCTTCTTTCGTTTTGAATTCATTTTTGGTTGTATAATAACCAACAATCCCCTCTAATACTGGTCCATCTTGAACCTGAAGAAAACCTTTATCCAAAAGCTCATTTGAGAGTTTTGGTTTTCCATTTTCAGATACACTCACTGTTACGTGAGGATGCTTGTTTGTTACCTTAATGTCTTCATGAAGAACATCAAGTCTTACACATTGAACAAGCTCATCCTGAGCATAACCAGTAACCTGAAGTTGAACTGTTTCTCCAAGTGGAAGATTGGATACATCCAGACCTTTCTTAAATTGAATTGTCATATGATGAGCATAAGCTTTATCATGTAGATGGTCTTTTTTTACAGCATATTGAAGAAGATTTTCTTTTGAAGAATCTGTCAATTTAACACAAGAATATAGTGGAGTTGTCATTTCATTTCTTTCATTTTTTTATTAAGACGAGTAGTTTCTTTTTCTGAATTTCCAGGTCTATTTTTAAGAATTGTTAATTGTTCAGCATCAGTACGAATTGCTCTTTGTTGTTCCAAGTGAAATGCTTTCTGACGACGACGTTCATTAGCATCTTTACCTCTGTGCATACCTAAATCCTTTAAGCTAAGTTATGGTGAATTTTGTTGAAATCACCAACTTCTTTTTCTTGATAATTAACTGCATAAGCCGTAGAAGTGGCACAACCACTATAAGCCAAAATCAGTATTAGATTGATAATTGTTTTCATTTAATCCTCCTTGAAACGGAGCATATAAACATAAAACAATAAAAATTCAATCTATTTTTGTCTTTTTTGATCTTTTATTACTGCTAACCTAGCTCCAGCAGAAATTGCAATAAATTGCAATAATTCTTCTTCATTTAAAACTCCACCTAAATACATATCAGTTTTAGAAAAGATATCGGTTAAAGTGGCATCTGTGGTGTTTGTTTTAAATGTGTTTTCTAACATAAAATTGTTCCTAAATATTTGATTCCATAATTGCTTCTGCACACTTATCATGGAATTTCGTTAAAGCTTTATTCATTAGAGCTAAATGCTCTTTTTTACCTAAATTAAAAACAGGAATTTGTAGGCTATTGGCCATTCTAATTGCTTGGCTTGTTCCACCAATTTCTTTTCCGTCAGGTGTCCAGCAAACAACAAATTCTACTGGCTTATTCAAGGTAGGTCCTAGAATTTGATAGGTATTCCTAGCCATAAGTTTTTTTGTTGCTGATTTCAAATCATTCCAGGTTTTATTTTTATCTGGATGTTTGTAATATTTTCTAGCGATTGCATATGCTTCCATACTAACACCAATTGTAGTGGTAGTTTCTTGAATAGTTTTAGAATTAAAATTATCCCAAGGAAGAAAGATTTCTTTATTTAATGGAGCAATAAAACCATGACCGCTCGCAAATGCATCATCTGCACCTTGTGCTCCTCCTGTATGTAATACATATCCAAGTGAAGCATACATTGAGCCAATTTGAATCATCATTTTTTGAATATCTTTAGGGGTTTTTCTTGAACCAATTCCCGCATAAGACAAACCATTTCTTTTTTCTACACCAATCATATCAATTTTTCTCTTTTTCTTGTTTAGCTAACCATAGGCATCGAGGACACCAAGGGGTACAGCTAGAGGAGGGGCTAGTATCAAAATCATGACGAAGTCGAACATTAATTTGACGACCATCTGATTCCTTTACTTTTAATTTTTTCTTAGAGGAAAGGGGGAGGATATTCTTTCCAATAGTCATTATATATCCTTAAATATATTATTATTATATAATTTTTAAAGGTTAAGTACTAGGGACCTCAGAGTGCTTAAGTATGAGGCCCCTAGTAAAAGGTTGTTAGAGTTGGGGATCTAACAACAACTTATAAAAACTATGATCTGGAGTAAGTTCCATTCTAGTAAATCGATCTAAAGAAGACTGGTCAAGACCGAGTTCTTCTTTTTGTTGATCATCGTAATAAATGCGAGCAAGAGAATAAAGGTTATCGTTATAAATAAATAAATTAAATGAATTTTCTTTATTTTCACGTTTAATGAAAGCATGAATATATTCATTTATATGAATATAATGAGTTCTTAATTGATCATCCCAACTAGAAATAACTTCATCAAAATTACAAGGATTGTAATAAGTGACTTCTTCAGCATGTTCTAGTTCTGATAAATCTGAAGTATAACCAAAAGCATAACCACATCCTAAAGTAAACCAAATTATTTCACTTTCATCAAAATCCCATTCAATAGAATGCAACATGGGATTTCTAGGAATAAGATATTCATCAGAATATCCACATCCCTTTTTCTGATTCATAGCTACGTCATGAAGTTCAATAGGAGAGTTTTCTTGAAATATATGTTTCATAATATAATCCTAATAATCTTTAAGAATGGCATTAATAGCATAAGCGTGAAGTTTTAAGCACTCGCTCATATCTTTTGAAATATAATAAGAATCTCGATTAAAATTCATATTAATAACACATTCTTTGCCATCAGTATAAGAAGCTGTGTTACTAAATCTATGTTTTACAGGAGTTTTATGATTAACAACATAGACAATAATACCTAAGCCTATGATTGCAAAAGACATATACATACATATTTCATTAAATAATTGTTTCATAATCATATCCATAACGAAATGGGGTAGATGCCACGAGGAATGCACAAGCTCGTAACATCTACCCCGAATAATTTGTTATGAAGTAAGAATATAACAAATTATTCTAAATGAAAACAACAACACAATGGAGAAAACGAATCATTCAGCAACTACCTCAAGGTGAACCTCTTCGGTGAGGAATCCTTTATGGTGATAAGTAATGACCTCAGTTGTATCAGGATCAGTTGATTGAAGGTATGAGTCACTATTTTCATGAATATGACCATACCAAGTGGATGTATTAACTGTTCCTGGATAAGCATCAGCAGGGACTAATTGACCTGGGAGAGTTTTAGATGGATTCCAAAAATGTTCATTTACAGAATCCATATCTTCCCAGAAACGAATAAGATCTGGTTTATTCATACCAGTAAACCAATACCAAGTACGATATCCGTACTCTTCGGATAATTCTACAACTACTTGCTTGTAATAACCTTGAGATTCAAGGATTTGTTGAGTTACATTATTAAGAGCCCAAGTAAGAATATCAATAATATCCTGCTTGGAAGTAAATTTAGCAATAATATCAGACATGTTTTTACAGTCTTCAAACTTATCCCAATCGTTGATGGCATAAGCAGAGAACTCAATGTCTTTAAAATCATCGCCAAGAGTTTCCGAATAAAGCTCTAGTGTATGAGTGAGTTGGGTAATAAGTTCAGGACTCAGAGATGTCATAACAAACTCCAAAATAAGGAAAAAAGAACAATAAACAATAAAAATTAAATTTTGTTGAGAACATCGATAAGACTAACGAGAACATCGCCATGACAGGCTTTGGGTTTGCAAAAACAACCTAATGTTTCGTTTTTTAATGTTTTAACTTTTTCTCTAAATTGAAAATCAGTATTAACACGACGTACTACATATTTTCTATAACAAAGGAGTGTCGATTCATTGGTTCTATGAATCTGATTGCACTCTGGACAAGGTTTATGCATAACGATAGGGCTTCCAAAATCCCCATCTTGTCCTTTACCTGCACGACCAATATAAACTGAATACTCACTTACTCTAAGATTTACACATTTTGCCATTTTTTTAATCCTAAAATAAAAAGAAAAAAAATATTAAAATTAAATAAAAATTAGAGTAAGCAAGCTTTAAGTTTAAGGATAGTCGATTAGGTCACTGGTTCTACTATGTGTATTTTCATATACACTATCGTTAAGTGCTTTAAGAACTTGTGCTGCTATAACTGAATCACAATCTATTTGTTTGAAAGAGCCTTTTGAAGTATCAAAACATTTCTCTTTAACTTCTTGTTTTGCTTTTTTAGCTACCTCTAAAGGAGGATAAACATGATAAGTGCAAGCGGAAACAAGAAGAAAGATTAAAGGAAATAGACCTTTTAAATTCATTTTTATTTTCTCCAACTAGATGTGGAAAGAGCATGTTCACTCCACCATTGAAATGAGTGAGCAGCTTCTTCTGTAGTTTCTATGCTATCATCCCAAGGCTCTCTTGGCGCTGGAGTTTTAGATTGAGTTCCATAAATAGTAAATGCTGCTTTACCAATGATTCCAATAACACAAACATTTTTGGCTGGCCTATCAGGAAGTTCGATACAACGAGAAGATTGATCACGATCAGACCTTTTAAGCCATACTACTTGTTCTTCTGTGATTGGTTCATCACCGGCATCTGGACCATAAAGTGCAGAAGGAATAGTTCCTAGATATTCCGGAAGAGAAAGAACTTTACATACGAAAGTTCCTTCTTCTAAAGTGATCAGTTCTGGATGAGTTTGAATGAATTCTAATTGTTCAGAAGTGATAGGGTGATCATCATGTCCAATATAAGGAAATACTTTCATAATTCAATTACCTCCACTGGAGAGCTTTTTGTTTTAGGATAATAACAGCTTCTTGCTTCAGCAATAGATTTGATTTTATTTCTTGCTATCATTTTAGTGGTAGCAAGTATCCAGGTAAAATGTTCATTTACTCCTGGACCAAATTCAACCATCATTTCAGCTAAATCATGCATGGCTTGATAAGGATCAAGATTTAAATCCCAACCTTTAAACCACCACCAATATTGAGAACGAAAGCTAGGATGCATCCAAGTGATCCTGCTAGCTCTTCGCTCTCTATCTGTGTGAAGGGATTTCCAAAGTATAGGTTCAATCTCTTGATCAAAAAGATTAAAGGCTCTTTTTAAATCTTCAGGCCAATCCCAGACTTCACTTTCTTTACCAAGAAGGCAATTCAAGGCATTGGATATTACTTGAAGTTGATCTCTTTCTGCGAGATGCATGAAATAAACTTTTTCAACATAAGTTCTTTCACCAACTTCATTTTCAAGTGCATGGAGTGTATCCAATGCATCAGCAACGATAACTATTCCGCATGCAAAAGCATTAGCATCGATACTATTTATATATTCATGACATTGAATGAGAAGAAATTTCTCGTTACTGCACTTGTCCATATCTTTGAGAGTTGACGGTGCAATAGACTTCAAGGTGTCAGTCATATAAAGTTGGCCAACAGCATTAAGGAAAGCAAGTCCTTCTTCGTTTGTTGCAGTATCATCTTTAACCTTGAACCAAAGTTCTTCAACAAGATCTGCTTCAGCATAAAGTTCGTTAAGGAAAGGCTTTTCAAGCTTATTTACATCATAACAGTCAGCGTATTTATTAGGAAATATACGAGTTTTCATTTTAAAACCTTTAAGATAAATAAGAAAAAAGAACAAAAAACAATAAAAATTTAGGTTTAGTGGTCCCCATTTTAGGCTAGAGGCGGGACCAATTTCCTCTTCAGCTTATCCGCCATTTGGATTAACTGAATTGTTAACCCCCCCTTCGGGGGGGGTCTTTTTGTTTACTGCATTCCAGTAAGTCGTTCTGCTTTTAGTTGTCTAACAAAAGAGTATGACTTACTTGTTGGAAGTGCATCATGAGCATGGGCAACTAGAAGTTTTCTGCCTTGTTGAACCCAATTGCTATATCGAGTTCCATCCCCAATCCATTTTTCCCCAAAGAGGGTTTCTGCCATAAGCCTAGCTTGAAATGGAGAAACAATATGAAGGTAAGCTAAAGAAGCTTTAAGACCTTGAATACTTGGTCGAGAAATACCTCGTCCAAGCTTATCGGGCTTATAGTGATGATGAATATATTCTTTAACAGTTTTCATATTTTCAATAGTTCTTGCATCTAGCATATCATAAAATCCTAGTAATTAAGGTTAAGACCGTCTAACACGGTAGGCCTCCCCAGACCTTTTAAGGAAGCTTTGGGTTTTTCTACCCATAGAAGCTAAAATGTCATATAAGTCAAATAAATATAGAAATTCTTGTTTGTTATTTGCTACATGCAGAAGCATACTAACAAATAATCCACATATTGAAGCTGCGATTAAGGCTGTTAAGGTTCCTCCTAGTAATACATAAATTAAAAGGAGGGCAACCATATCCGACATAAGCGGATGTTTTTGGATAAACCTCCTAAGACGTGGTGGGAATTTCTGATATATAATCAGAAACCCACCAGTCGTTAGAATTGCAAGGGCAATAGCTGTGCTAATCATGTTACTGGCTGTGGTTTGATTGAAATAACATTTTGAAGATCTTCAAACAATTCAACAGCTTGAGACTCTGTCATTTCTCCTCGTTCAGTTCGAGGCATTTCAAGTAAACGTTTTTGATTATTCAAAAGAGCTTTTATTTGTTCTAGCTTAGTAAGAATCTTAGTTTCGTCATCATTATTTAGATCACTAGTGATCATAGCAGGATTTTCGTAAATTGCTTTTTCAATTTCCTCAAGCTTCTCTAGAAACTTTTCAACATATTTGAGGTTGAAGAGTTTTTCATCATTATCATTGATTTTTGTAAGGAGCTTCTCAGCTTCTTCAAAAGTTTCTTTCAGATGATAAAGATCAGGATTGTTAATGTATTCATTGACATTCTTATTGGCAGAAGCAAATGGACTGGTCAAACACTTAACAGTTTTGAGCCATGCATTTTTAGTAGAGCCATAAGGACGATCTTGTTCGATTGCCTTAATTTGTGTACGAAGTGATTCGATCATTGCTCGATGAGCTTTAATACGACTTTTAAGTTTGTTGATTTTTTCTTCAGAAGTAGGCATGATTTTTCTCATTTAGTTAAAATAGAATAGAATATAATGTGAAAGGCTCCTTTGATACGGAGGGAGCCACTCTCCGGGGGGTTGGGGAATTACGCGCTAATTGTAGCCAACACGCTAGCCTCATCCACCTGAACAGAATCATTAGTGGGAACAGGCAGATTCTGTTGCTCAGGGGCAACGGAAGTTTGAGAACCAACCATTGCATCAACCGCCTGAGAGGCAGGTTGCTCCTTGCGCTTGATGACTTTGATAGGGATAACAGTCCCAGCTTCACTACGTCGAGGCATAACCATCAGGGAGTCAGACTGAGGACGAGGATTCCCCTCTTTATCAGTCCAGACATCCTGAGTTGAACCAGGATTAAGGAGGGCATGAGAGATTTCAATGAAATCGCCCTTCTTAAGGGTTGATGCCAAAGCCATAGTTTCACCAAAACAGAAGATACGAGGATACCAAGTATCATCTTCGTTTTTGTTGATGTTATTACAGGCAATTGTGAAGGAGTAATACTCCCGACCAGAGCCTGAAGTATAAGGACCTACAGGATCCTTGACCAAGTTACCTTTGCAAGAAGAGATAACGATAGAGTTGGTGATGCTGGTGTTAGTAGTAGTAGTTGTCATAATAATCTCCATAAGATAGGGAGCAACTCCCTGAGTAATAGCTTAATCTAAGTAAATAACTTAAATTAAAATAAAAAAAAGAACAAAAAACAATAAAAATTCTTACTGTGTTTTGAGCTAGGGGTTAGGTTATTGATTAGGATTGTGAGCAAGAGCATCTAATTCAAGTTGAATTTCTGGACTGATTTCGTCTTCAAATCCAACATGATTAACTTTATCGACATATTCTTTTATAAGCCAATCAGGAATTCCGTTTCGCTTAAATTTGAAAATAAGCTCTTCAGTTTCACTGAATTTGAGCATTTTCCAAATACGAAATTCGTAATCACTTCTAGAGGCATACTTCTCGTCAGCTTCTCGAAGCTCTTCTACATTTCCAAAGATTTCTTTGAAATGAAATTGCATAGCCAAGATCATTATGCCAGGAGCAGCTTTGTATTCTTCAATATCTTCTTGAGTATAAGGATTATGTAATTGCATAGTAAACTCACTTAACAGAAGAGAAATAAAAACAAAAAACAATAAAGATTGGATTTGGGGCCGTTTCCGACCCCGCATCCTGGAGACTAACTAGCCTTAGTCTCTCATTTATAAGTAATGGAATAGAACCTATTATCTAGGATCCTATCGATACGTGGCTTAATCTGTTCCCAATTAAGCTCTCCAGCTCCACAACCAGGACGAGGAACTACGATTTTCTGATAACTATATGTATCAGCTAATCGAACTAAGTGTTTGGCAGATTGAATGATCAAGTCAGAATCTGCAACACTTGCCCAGCCAGGAACTCTTTGTCCTGGCTCAAACTTAGAACGCATATGCGTTACAACGTTTGTCTTGTCATCATTACAGATGACATGCTCGTGTTTGACTGGAAAGGAAAGAACAGAGTAAGGAAGTGTAGAAGGCAAGAATAGAACAGAAGGGATATTGCCTACAACATTCAAGTTGGTTGCAAGCTCCCTAGAGATGGTGGGCCATTTGCTTTTAGCTTGGGCAGCACAACCACGACCCATGACGGCTTCACCGTTACGCTTGATAAAGCCGTTAGTTGTTATCGCAATGGCACATGCATCGGTTTGCTCAAATAGGTTACCAGTGATCTCGATCATAGTTAACTCCAAGATAAAGAGAAAAAATAACAAAAAACAATAAAGATTATTTAATTTTAGCAGATATCCAGTTCATGGTATTTGGTTCATGGATGGTTTCCCAGCCATCATATTCTTCTATTTGGTAGAATTCCTGATCTAGTTCAGCAACTTTTAAAGTAGCACAATCTCCATTAGCCTCTTCACCTAGTGTTTCTGCCATTTCTACAAGTAAGGGGTCATGTCTATCAAGACCTAAGCAACATCCATATTTCCAAGAATCGGATTCACTTATTCGTTTTAGTTCTTTGATGGCTTTTTCGTTACCTCGATCAGCCATCCATTGAACGCCCTTAAGGGAGACACCATAACCACCATATCCAGCATTATAAACTACTTTATACATCTGTATGATCCTTAGAATAAGATAAAAAAGAACAAAAAATAATAAAAATTGCATTTCTTAGGTTGGCAAAGCCTGATACCTGAAATTATTGATGATTTTAGGGGTTAAATTTGGGATTTTCTTAGCGTAGCGCGGCTATTCTTTAATATCATTTCTTTACTATACAATATAGATAAAGCAGTTAAATTGAAGTTGTTGCATGTTTAAAAGCACTTGCAAATAATGGCTATCTATAATCTCTATATCTTCAAGAGACATAGAAGAAATATAAGTTTTAGAAAGGCCGGCCATATTTCCTTATCATGCTAAATAGTTAATAAACTTAGACTTTGCAACGAGAAAGGGAAAAGATACATACTTCCTTATATATATTTACTACTGTTAGATAATAACTCTAAAGAATTATAAACCTATTATCTTGGGGATGTCGGTAACACTAATAAATAAACAATATATAAAGAAACAACTAGTAATAAATAAAGAGTATAAAGATATCTTATTAAAAATAAAATACCTTTAAGGTACTTTCAAATACTTTGAAATACGTCCAAATATCTTTAAATACCTTTAAAATACCCTTAAAATACATCCAAATACCAGTCACCCTTCCTTTACTCTAAATCCGCTAGTAATCTAGAGCATAGGTTAGTATATATACCTTTTCACCTCTCTCTTGGCAATACCTTTAACATATTACCAATTTATAGTCAATACAGGCCTGTACCCCCCTTCGGGGGGAACGAGACCAGACAGAATTAAGGAGGAAAACTAGAAGTTTCTGCTCTGCCTGATCTCTAACTCTAATTATCCTTGGGGCTAATTAAAGTTATAACCCCCCCAGCCCCCCCAGGGGGGGCGGGGAAGTTGCGCTTTCTTAACTCTTCTTTCTAGTTCCATCATTATGAGACAGATGAATATGACACGTCAACCCTTTATAGATCTCTTTTTTGTATTTGTGATCATAAAGGCTATTGCACTTACACTTTACTTGCATAAGTGTTGCGTAAAGCTTACCACAGGAACATTCATAACGATCTTTCATATATACCTCCTATATATAAGAGAAAGATAACAAAAACTAATAAAGATTAGTCTTGGAGTTCAGCAATCCAATGGTTGTGCCACTCCACGCATTTTTCAAAATCGTCACGCATCTTCTGAACTGGTCTGTCCATGGTCGTATTGATGGTGCAAATTTCACCAGCAATGTAGACGGCATTTCCATCACCAATGTCATGAATGCCTCTCATGTTCCCATTGAAGTGGGTGATTGCAGCTACTGCTCCAAATACGATAGCAAACCATCCTGTAGTATAGACTAGGATACTGAGCCATTCTTTGGTTGTGTTGAAAAAGTTTCTCATGATCACTTACCTCCTTTGAGGTGGTCATTCAGGTATCCAGTGTGCTGGATATGTACTCTAGCATGCTCAGTATAAGCAGGCTTTAGAGTTTCGTTAAGTACTTGAGTCATGGATGCGGTGTATGCCTTAGGCATTACTTTGTTTACAGTTGGGTCGTTGAGGGCATCTTCTAGAAGTGAGTTCCACTTCCCTGAGATATAGAGGGTTGCCTTGCTTATAGAGTTAAGAACTGTATGTTGTAGTGCTGTAAAGAATTTCATGATGGGCTCCTATAGTAGCCAGAAGATAAATGCAGTACTTACTGCAATCCAAAAAAGTATTTCGAATCTAGTATTAAGTAAAAGGTAAGCCCCCAGTGTTAGTGGGAGCATTAACCATAAGAGAAGGGTTGACCCGATCTTCTTACTCGACGAGATCAAGACATGGTTGGCCATGCTCATCCTCCGTTACTGTCATATTGTGAGTAAGGAATACATGGTCTGCCAGGGTTGACTTCTGAGTATCACTCAGTCCCTTCCAAAGGACAGTGACTTCAACAATTGCAGTTCTAAGAGACTTGAGTTGATCTACTGAAACAGCCATGATTACCTCCAAAATAAAGTAAAAAAAATCAAAAAATAATAAAGATTATAAAATAAGGGACGGAGGTCAGACTCCCTAGCATAACCCGGGTGCCGTATGCCTGACCACATGTCCCTATCTGGGCGGGGCTCTAGCTCTATTCATTTTATAAATACTCCTTATAAGTCGAGAGGGACCCCTGAAGACACCAGTGAAACGCTCAGGCCTGCCAGCCTTATGCACCACCTTGGTCCTTCTGCGTATATATTGGCAGATACAGTGACGGTTTCGTTACACTTTGCATCTCGGTGTAACGCAGGGGTTTCAAGAGCCTTAGGTCCTATCTAATAAACCTAATGGGTCGGGGACGCAGGCTCTTCACTAACTAACCCTATAGATATAAAGTTAGATAATGAAGAGCCTCGGCGGTAACCGAGACTCAACATGCAACAAAAACAACAAAAAGAACAAAAAACGATAAATATTAGGGAAGCACCTCGACTAGCTAAGGGTTGATACGTTATCTAGGATGCCGAGCTTACGAGCATAAATGCCAGCAGCCTTTGCATGTCTTATGATTTCCGACTTCCAGTTACGTGGCAGGTGATCAAATGGCAGAGCGATGTTAACTGGCTCGCCATTTAGAAGTCCATGACAGTAAGAAACATCCCACTGCCAACTACCGTTTCTAGAAAAAGCCCCACCAATGCCACCAAGAAGTCGTAGCCGTGTAACTGTCAGGTTGGGTGTTGCCCAATCGACAGTTTTTGAGATCTTGTAAGTGACCTCTTTGTGGTAGCCTTCTGGAATTGGAAATGTTTCTTGAACCATGAACAACTCCTAAAAAGTTAAGAAAAAGAACATAAAACAATAAATATTAAGTAAATTCCCTACCCCCCGAAGGAGGTAGGGAAGTATGAAGAGGATAAACCTTTATACAGGTTGCGTGGCCCCCATCTCACTGGATTGTGCCGGTTCTCCAGCCTCTTCTGTTGCATGACGCATTGCTTGGTTATTAACGAAATCAGAGACCTTGTTGGAGATGTTTGAGTCCTCACAAGTTAGCGAAGCGACCCAGAGTCCAAACGCCCCACCAAGTACAGGAGTTACGAGGAGTTCACTTACTGCCATCATCGGGCCAATTACTGGAGCAAATGGTACATGAGCTAGACCTTTTAGGGCCCCTTCACCAACTGCACGGATGGTGGACTTGTCACCATCGATGAAGTGGTTATTACAACATTCAGCCAGAGCCCCGACTGCAGGGTAGCTAATAGGGGCAGTTACTGCGAATGCCAAGGGAAGGCTGGCTCCGATTGCTCCAACAACCGATCCTGCACCAGCTCCAATAGCTGTTCCAGTTATGAGTTTTAGATTGTTTGAGAGTGACATGCGAACCTCCAAATAAAAAAAAGAAAAAAATCAAAAAACAGTAAAGATTCTAAGCTATCCTTCGATAATGTTATTGAGATCAGCCATTACATCCCTGATCTTGTTACGAGCAATGACCAGGATACGAGCTTGGTCTTGAGGCCATCCATCTCGCACCAGCCTTTCCATCTGATGCTCATCAGTTGCATACCCGTTGGTATCTATTGGTTCGAGTAATACACAGTCGATGTCGTATTGTGTCTTGTCTTCCATGATGTTCTCCAGAAGAAAAAAGAAAAAAAATCAAAATACAATAAAGATTCTATCAGTAGCGTAGCGATCAAGAAGAGAAAGAAAAAAAGAAAAAGCGAGCGAAGCGAGCTTTTGAGAAGAGAATAAGAAAAGCGAGCGAAGCGAGCTTTTCGATGGTCTTATTTTCAGTAGCGTAGCGTAGCGGAGCTACATCCGGCCCGACGATGTAGCTGCAGGGTTGCGTAGCGTATAGCACTCGCAATAAAGAAAATAAGGGGGCAAAGCCCCCTATTCTCAATTTATCACCAATACTTAGAGTCTGTGATTATTTCACCCTTTAGCATTTTCTCCAGTCTCTCCTTGTCCTCACGAAGATTCTTGATCACCAGTTCGTAGTGATCCTTCTCCTCAAGGATTCGTTGGTACTTATCAAGAGCACCACAAGAGATCGATTCCTCAAACTCCAGATCACACTCTAGCTTGAGAATGCGCTTTTGTTGCTTTGCCCCATAATACATCATCGCAAGGATGAGGCACATGAGAACATAGAGGCAGATGCTTGTAAAAGTTGTAAACATTTTGTTTCTCCTTGAAACGTTGTTGGATTACATTAAAAAGAAGCCCCGAAGGGCTTC